>CBJMBI010000764.1:0-2153 GCA_966427955.1 uncultured Ktedonobacterales bacterium | reverse complement strand
ATGAAGTTCTAGTTCTATCTAGCTTCAACACACGAGAAAGCAGAAAGAGGTGTCCTACTGTCTGTGGGACACCTCTTTCTGCTTTCTCTGACATCTAGATGCGATCAGGCCGTCAGTTGATTATGTATCAATCTGGCATAATAACCCTGCATCTCTAGTAGCTCAGCATGGGTACCACGCTCAACAATACAGCCTTGATTGAGAACCAGAATGAGATCAGCATCACGAACTGTGCTCAAGCGATGGGCAATGATAATTTGTGTACACGAAAGCGATTTGAGATTTTGCTCGATGATCCGCTCGGTGATCACATCTAGAGCACTGGTAGCTTCATCAAGCAAGAGAATGCTAGGATGATTGGCCAAAGCACGAGCAATTGCTAGACGCTGGCGCTGTCCTCCTGAGAGAGCATTACCTGCCTCAGCTACATAGGTTTCGTAGCCCATCGGCATCTGCTGAATATCATCATCGAGAGCAGCTAACTTTGCAGCCTCGACAATGCTTGCCATATCCATACCAGGATTATTGAAGGCAATGTTCTGCCAAATGTTTCCACTGAAAATACTGGTATCTTGCATAATCACACCAAACTGGGAGCGCACTGCTTGATAGTTGAGTGACCTTAAAGGAATACCATCATAGATGATCTCCCCTTCCGTTGGTAGGTACAATCCAAGCAGCAGTTTCCCCAGGGTACTCTTGCCTGAGCCCGTTGGTCCAACAATTGCAACCCTTTGTCCCGACGCTATATCCACGGTAATATCTTTCAGGACAGTTGGGGAATTAGCATCATATTTAAAGCTAACATGCTGCAATTGAATATTCCCCTTCAAGCGCGGAGGTTCCTGGGCTTGCAGAGTCTTTTGTTCAGCATCCGCTTCCATCACATCACTAATGCGTTCCAAATGCGAACGAATAATTGGGAATTGAGTTGCACTTGAGGCCAGAGAAGCCAACGGACTGATAAAAAGCGCGGCCAAAGCATTGAGAGCAATCATCGTACCTAGCTGCATGGTCCCATTGAGAACTTGGATCACCCCTAACCAGAGTAGCAGAAGCGGGGATACTGTACGCAAAACAGTGATAGATGACTCTAGAAGCGACGACAGGTATATTCGATGTAAGGAGGCATTTAGCTGTTCACAGAACAGATTAGCCCATTTTTGAAAGGCACGCTGCTCAGCGCCAGCAGCCTTGATTGTCGTCATCCCCGCCAAGATTTCGGCTACATAGCCCTGAGATTTCCCAATCGTTTCCAGCTCTCGATCCGAGCGTAGACGAAACTCGTTACTAGCTCCCAGCAACAGAATAAACTGAAGAATACCGATCACCAGGACAACCAGACCAAATGACCACGATTGCCAGAGCAAAATGATCATATAGACTATAACTAAACTCCCATCCAGCACCGTCGAGAGAAACTGCGTACTGACAATATCACGAATGGTATTATTACTCGATACACGCGTTAGGATATCACCAGTTGAACGTTGTTGAAAGAATTTCAGCGGGAGCATAAGCAGATGATCAAAGAAGCAAGGATGCATGTGTGTATCTATACGACATTGTAAAAAAATCAAGAGAAATGATCGCAATACTAAAACCACCAATTGTGCTAAAATTAGACTCAGCACACCAATACCTAAAAGAGGAATAATTGAAGTCAACCTGAGAGGAAGGATCTGATCAATAATCACTTTCGTCAAGAGAGGGACACCTAAACCAAAAAGCTGTAAGCACAATGAGGCTATCAAAAGTTGTACCAACGTCATAGGAGCCCGCTTGATATATTGAATAGCATATGAACGCAATGTAAGTTTGCGAGCAGGAGTGGCCTGACAATTAAACTGATCTCCAGGCTCCATCATAATGACGACGCCAGTGAAACCCAATTCAAATTCTTCTCTGCTTAAACGTTTGCGTCCTATAGCGGGATCAACCACATCGACATGCTTTGCAGACCAGCGTTCAACCACGATGAAATGGTTAAATTCCCAGTGTACTATGGCCGGGAGACTAACAAAGCGAAATTCATCAATTTGGCCACGCAATGATATGGCCCTCACACGCATACCATAGTTACGAGCAGCTTTGACAATATCCAGGGCAGAGAGTCCATCACGACCAATTCCATAGCCATCACGAATCTCGGC
>CBJMBI010000763.1:0-2169 GCA_966427955.1 uncultured Ktedonobacterales bacterium | reverse complement strand
ATTGAAAAGCGTGCGTTTGCATGGCTTCTAGCTCACCTGTTCCAGCATACAATCGAGAGAGATCATATAAAGCGCTGGCTTGTCGATTCTCAGACAAAGCTTGTAACTGCATCTCTGTGAGCCACTTGTGTGCTTCCTTGGGTTCTCCAATGGCAAGCAAACAGTTTCCAGCGAAGGCATTAACGCCTACAGTATTGAAGTCAGTGAAAAAAGAGTCTGTGTCTTCAGGCGCAAGACCTGCGGCTATCTCACTGGCTTGAGCAATCGAGTTTTTGCACTGTTGGTTATTTCTTGCTTTTGCAGCTATAGATGCATTAACCATATTGAACCAACCATCTAAGGCTGCATGTCCTGATGCCAGTTCTCGTGCTCTACCTATGAGTTGATAGGCTGTTTGTATATCGTCTTCTTCCTTCAGGTACCAGTGCGCTAGATGACCGATCGTAGCACTAACTAATAGCACATCACCACTGTGTTGTGCAGAAGCAATAGCTGCCTCGTTCCATGTTTTTGCCCGTCCCAGTTCCTGTTTCTTCGTCATGTTTAACCTTGCAAGGAGTTGCGCTTGAGCAAGGAGTCTCCACAAATCACGACGGATTTTATCACTGAGAGTACTATCAAGTGCATTTTGGATGGTTGTGATATGTCCCTGCAATCCCTCCTGCAAAACTGTGACACCGCTACGCTGCAAGATACGATACTGCTGAGTGATGGTTGCTAAACCTGCAATTGTACTTTCTGACACGCTGCTTTTGAAGAAAGGCTGTGTGTTGCTACTTATCAAAGAAGAGAGCCCTAGGACGTCTGAACACATGAGTGCTGCACCAGTCGCTCCCGCTATTTTCTGAAGAGCTTCACGTCTTTTCATATCTTCACTACTTTCTGGATCTTTTTCAATATCCATATCAGGTAGACAGTTCTCAGCAGCATAACCGAGTTCTCCTGGTGACATGCCAAAGGCCTTGCAAAGCAGATCAAGCGTTGAAGGATGTGGTTGTTGCGTACCATGCTCCCATCTGCTGAATGTAAGCCCACTCACACCAACCCTCTCAGCAGCTTTCTCAATAGACCAACGTTTTTGCTGTCTCGCTTTGCGCAATTTTTGATTGTGCATCTTTCTACCTCGTTACTGCTTATTTAATTTTAGCTGCTATGAAGCCCAGAGATCAAGGAAAAAGGCGGCTTAAGACACTCCAAAAGCAAAACGATAGGTCAAACGATAGGGAAACGACATTATTTGCTAGAGCTGAACAGTTTACAATATTCACAGAGCAAGATAACCACTTGTATACCAGTTGGGAGGACTGAAGAATTGTAGATCTTGCTTTCAATGAGTGTCACATCAAGCAGAGTTGCGTTTCTTCTGCTTGATAGGTCCCTTTGGACCAGGCTTGTGGGGAACTGCAAGGTACTTTTCTAGCGAGTCCACATACACAAGCCATTCACGACCAAGCTGTACTCCTTCTAGCACTCCTTTTCTAAGCAAACGTGCAAGATGGTTTGTACTTAATCCAGACCGCTCAGAGGCCTCTGGCGTCGTGATACATTTTCGATTGGTATCAATAGTTTTCTGCATAGTGCACTCCCATTGAATTATGTCTCTCAAACAACATTATAGCATATTCGTGCCTTGACAATTAGGGTGTTCAAGTGTATAATATCCCTATGACACCTTAATGGTGTTAGTAGTTCCTAATTAAATCTGAAAAATGCCTTGCCAGTTTTGGTAGGTCGGTGACGGGTTGAGCATGAAAAGGCTCGTCAAAAATCGAGAATAAGTGATGGGCCACTAGCTCAAATCTGCTTGAGGTAGACAAAGCATATGAGACTTCTCAGTTCTGTCAGGGAGGACACACGATGGTTTCTCTGGTTCGTTCCTTTTTGTTGCGCATGATCGCTTGCATTGTAGTGTTCCTCCCACTGAGTATCTTAGTAGCTCAGATTTGGGCTCTGTCTCCACATCACCGTCATAGGACCGTCACGCTGGTTTTCTCATTTGTGAAGCCTACTCAGTCTGCTGATCAGTCCGTCCAGTCGGTTCATCAACCTGCTCAGTCTCCTGAACTTCCACCAGTGAGCAAGAGACCAGGGTCTGGGACATCGATTCTTGGTGAGCCGTCGCTCTCGCCCGATTTGATCAACCAAGTGCTCTCGGTGGCTGGCTCTCCT
>CBJMBI010000762.1:0-2170 GCA_966427955.1 uncultured Ktedonobacterales bacterium | reverse complement strand
CTTTTTCTCTCTTGCTCTCTTGCAAGATCTATGCTATCCTCTCAACATCTGATCAATTGAAGGAGAACGAGGCTACCTTCTTACTCCGTGGGGGCCGCTTCGCAGCTTTTTATGGAACTATTATTAAAGTTAGTGATTGTTGGATTATCGACTGGAGCTATCTATGCATTGATAGCTCTAGGGTATACCATGGTTTATGGCATCATTGAGCTGATTAATTTTGCCCATGGCGATATTTTTATGATGGGTACGCTTGTCACGCTGACAATTATGAACTGGTTCGGTATAGTGGCAGAAAATCCCCCCAAAATCCTCACATGGGATCTAATAGCAAAGTTGGTAATAACAGCAATTGGATCTTTTCTCGTATGTGCCATTATTGGTGTAATTATTGAACGTGTAGCTTATCGACCTCTCCGGAATGCTCCGCGGCTTGCTCCTCTGATTTCTGCGATTGGAGTTTCTCTGATTTTGCAGGATACTGGCAAGTTGTGGAAAGGCAATGTAGATATTCCATTTCCTTCGTTACCTTTTGCATCGTTTCATGTGGGATTTGTGAGCATTTCGAGTATCACTCTATTGATGCTTCTTATAGCCTCGGTGTTGATGGTTGCTCTTCACTTGCTGGTTACGCGGACTCGGCTTGGGCGGGCTATGCGTGCAGTGGCGCAAGATCGCGAAGCAGCTGCGCTGATGGGGGTGAATGTTAACCGCATCATCTCCATGACATTTTTCATTGGAGCTGGATTGGCCGGAGCGGCAGGTTTTCTTTATAGCTTACAATTTCCCAACACCAAGTTTTCGATTGGCTATGATCTTGGCTTAGTTGCCTTTACCTGTGCTGTACTTGGTGGTATTGGGAATATTGTGGGGGCTATGGTAGGTGGATTAATCATTGGCCTTGTTCGCTCCTTGGTTTCAGAAATACCTGGCACTATCTTGCCTCATGGTGGTGATGCCTGGGTGAGTGCAGTAGTCTATGGAGTCCTGATCTTGATCCTAGTGTTTCGTCCTTCTGGTCTATTAGGGCAGCATACACCTGAGAAAGTATGATAGTTGGTTAAGAGAGGTGAGGTTAAACGTGCCTGAGTCAATAGATAAAGGCTTGCTGGCTCCTAACCGCCACCTACGTGCGGTATTGATCAAATGGTTAGTAGCTCTGCTAATTCCGGTAGCAGTGTTTACCTTTGTCTGGAGTGGTGAAGCCATTGAGAATAATGTCCTGCTGGGGATTTTGGCTCCTGGTAGTAGCATATTTAATGATGTGCCCTCTGTGATCCAGGGTGGCATCTTCTATGTCGTTTTCTATGCTACGGTGATTGCTCTCATGGGTTACTTGGTGGCCGCTGATGATGGCCGCCGAGGTCGCTATGGGACAATTGAACTGTGGGCTGATATGGTCGCCTATACGGTTATACCGATTTTGCTAATCTCTTGGACGAATGATCTCCTGATTGGTCTTGCTATAGCGGTTGTTATCATTGCTATCTATCTATCTCTTCGAAACATTGTTCGTAATCTCCTGCATTATGTTCCTCCTGCTCCTCTTGCTGATATACAGGTTGTTGGTGAAGATCAATGCGCGTTCTTAATCAGAAAAGCAAGAATAGGTGGTTTCTGGTTTGCGACAGTCTTTGCTCTCATCTCGCTCATTGCAGATGGCATTTTCTTTCTACTGGGCTCTCTGCCAATGATCCTTTTGACCTGGGTTGCTGTGCGGACATTGGTTTTCCCTCTCATGGGATATGTCCTTGGGTGGTTGGGGGGAATGGTTGCTGTACGGCAAACTATCAGGGAAAAGAGTGCCAATGGCACAACCAAAAATGGGACCTCTTTCTCTAAGGGAGTGAGCAAACGGCAACAGCTGGAAAACTTGTCGGTAGCACGTGCCCGTGAAGAGGCACGTAAGTTGGTCCCGAGTGATCAGCCTCTCCAGAGCCGAGGGGTATGGTATTTTGGTATACTGCTCATAACGGTATTTGTGCTGTTTTATCCTGTATTGGACCCTGTTTTCTTTGCATTCGGTACTAATGGTCGTCTTGTTGGGTACGATGACCTCGGATATTATGTGATTCTGGCTCTTGGCCTCAATATTGTGGTTGGTTTTGCGGGTTTACTGGATCTGGGTTATGTTGCATTCTTTGTTTTGGGTACGTATACCTGGGCGTTG
>CBJMBI010000761.1:0-2175 GCA_966427955.1 uncultured Ktedonobacterales bacterium | reverse complement strand
TTCGCCGGGGTCATCGTGGGAATGGAACATGTAGCTCCCAGGAGTAAAGTGTTTCGCGTCAAACGTGAACTCAAGAATGTAGCGTTGTAGGAACGATAATGTAATCACGTCATTGAATTCAGTAGGAGTGTCTTTCGTTCCACAAGGGTATGCATTAAAGAAGTTGGCATGTAGGTGAAATGATAGAGCCGGATCACCATAGACCATATTGACTAGATAGACTCGTATGGCTTGGTCTAGAGGTATCGCGATCTGATTTCGGCCATAGTGATTGGCTATCGTATTGAATGCATAGACAGTATTCTTGTTTGGGGTGGCAGGGTTAGTAGGAAAAGCATTCATCACCAGAACTAACTCGGCCATCGGCTTGCGTCCATCAGGCGGATCGATGATCATTAAGCCATAGAGTCCTTTGCCTATGTGCTGGAGCCCCGGAAACACATGGCAGTGGTAGGCCATTATACCAGGAGGGTCGGCAGTGAATTCGTACTTGACTGACTGACCGGGAGCGGCAGCTACTAGTGACCCATCATTACCAGTATTATGGATACCATGAAAGTGAAGGGAGTGAGTAAAAGCAGTAGAATTGTTTGTATAATTTATGACAACATTTTCTCCTTGAGTACAGCGTAAGGTTGGTCCTGGTACCTGGGTTGTAGCATTTGACGTTCCAATAGCCCAGGCCGGAAATTGTATTGGTTGACCAGTGTTATTATCAACGGCAACTGTAATGGTTCTCTCGTTGGAGACAAGATTAAACACACGCGTCTTTTTCCCATTGATAGTCTGCACTTGGCCCATCTCAAATTGTTGGATAAATTTCGATGGATCGTAGCCAGCATTAAGTGCTGGATTTACATTTTTGAGCAAATATGGCAAACTGGGCACTGCTCCTGCAGCCATATTAGACATACCAGCCATACCAGCCATATTAGACATACTGTCATGAGCAATGTGGGAAGAGGCATAAGCAATATTTGGCTTTCCTTGTGAACCAGTTGATAAGGCCAACATGTTGCTAGCGAGTCCTGCAACGCCAAGACCTCCTCCTAAAAACATTCGTCGAGATATCCGTTGGCGTTTCATCTTTGTATCGCCCTCCTGAATGTAGATAGCGTCTTTGTACTTCTATCAAATAGATAGTTGTACGTATAACTCATCCGTATACTTTACCAAGGTTACTTCTATGCAGAGGCAAAGGCAGAGTACTTTCGGATAAGCTTTGGTCCTTGCTTTTTCTTCCCGACCAGACTGTGTAAGGGTGATTGAGACTACCTTGGCTGTCTTGGAGCTAGGCAGGCTCACTTGAGGAATGTCATCTTCTTTAGAGAGCCTGACCCGCTGCCAAGCTTGCTAGTTGAGCACTAAGGTTGTTATCTTTCAACCAAGATTGGATAGAAAAGGGTTCGGAACTTCCTTTCTGGAAGGTTAGTTGACACTACCTTCCAGAAGAAAGTCCGACTGATACGATTTGACGCGATTAACTAGGGCTGTGTGGTTGTTGTGACGCCGGAAGTCAAGTTATTCAAGAAGACGAACAGCTTGCGGCCAACAGGAAGTGGTTTGACATTTGTGCCATTGGTGATAGGAGTCTCAGCAGGCCACAACTCGACGATTGTTTGACCATTAACGGTTTTCTTGCCGAAGTATGTAGCTGCATACATGACACTGTTGCCTACGCCCTGGGTTTGCTTGATCATAACCCAGTCTCCCTGCTGGAGATTTTGTCCGTTATATGCTGTCAGTTCTACGCTGCCATCCAAATGAGCACCTGCGGGCAGAGTCTTGGCGGTTAGCGTATCACTGTTTAGTGCCTTAGGATCGACGACACCAGCATCAAATTGTTTAACGATTGCCACAAGCTGAACGCTATTGCCTGTTTGCTGTGCTGATTTTTTTATCGCGTTGTTGGCCTGTTGCGCTGCGTTCTGCTGGCCACATCCTCCTGCCAGAACAGTAGCGATGGGGCTGGCAAAGAAGCATCCTGCTACACCCATAACGCAGAGTGCTCGTCCTATTCCTAGCGCCCGGTTCTGATTGCTGATCAAGAGTTTGCATCTATTAAGAAAACTTGTGTTCATGAAGTTGTTTCCTCTCTTCTGTAGTTAAGGGCTTATCCTCTTTATTTGAGGAGGTATCCCGATACCTGGATTGCTACCAAATCAGATCTACTTG
>CBJMBI010000760.1:0-2188 GCA_966427955.1 uncultured Ktedonobacterales bacterium | reverse complement strand
CACTAGATCTGGTCGGAGTTGACGCAAATTCTTCAACTGCTCATCAGCGCTAGATCCCATTGGATAGAGCATGCAGTTCTGCCAAGGTGTGGGTTGACCTGACGGTAGTCCCCCGCTCAAAATAGAAACGTCATGTCCACGATCAGCCAGCCCAGAGCACACATATCGGGTGACATTTCCAAAACCTGTTGGCACGGTTGGACTATCCGAGACCCAGAGAATTTTCATAATGATGACTCCTTCAAAGAGCAAATTTTCCAATGAACCTGAAGTTCAAATACTATAAAATTATGCTAAAGCGCCCTGCCTGTTAAGCTTAGCAAGCGCTCCAAAAGAGCATTTTAGATCTACAGATCTTAAATAAGAGAGCGTCTGACAGAAAGACCTCAGTTATCATTTTGCTAGCTGTGTGCTCTCCGGATACAAGATCAGATATACCTTCTTCATTATTCAATGGACCAGAAATTCAGGCCCAACAGATTATTCAGAAGGTATAGTAAGGTGTGTTTTCGCTAATGATGAACCTTGCCCACTTGTTAAGCAAGGGGAGCAAAGGACGATATCAGAGCTTGAATTGAGCTAACTGGTAAATTGGGTCAAATACCGACAGGTTTTGAGGCGAAAGGTAGGAAATCGGCATCATTTTCGGGAGAAGCCTATGAAAAGTCAATAACTGGTAAGCCTATCGAACATCGATATTTCTCATTTCGTAGCATTTTTATCATGAGGTCAGATGACAATTGAGTTCCGGAATGAACGGGACAACTTGTTTTATTTGCAATAGAGAAAGGAAATATTTAGATGAAGACAAAAAAGATGCCTGACTTGCACACCTGCCAAGAGAGGTATTCTCAGCAGAGCATTCCTTCAGGGGAGCAAACCACACATGAGGCTAGTCTCCATGATGTTATCGAGCTGACTGATGCAGAGTTAGAGGCTATTTATGGTGGGGAAGATCCTTCGGGAGGGCCAATGCCTTCTTGCCCTCCGATGCCTCAGATGTGTCCGACCCCCCGTCCGATGCCTCGGATGTGTCCGACCCCCCGTCCGATGCCTCGGATGTGTCCGACCCCCAGGTCGATGATGGTTTGCCCTCCAACCCCCTGTAAGCCGGCGAAGTGGTGACGCGAAGCTGATGTGGAGCAAGTCGTACAAGATCAACAAATGGAATGAACGTTTCAAAAGAAACCACTAGTTTCATGGTGAACCTAAGTGGCAAGAATGATCTTGTTGCTTAGGTTCACCGCTTCTTTTCAGTCACACGGAAGTTGTGCCCAGACACTTTCTGAAAGGTATGAACAACGATGTTAGACATTCAAACGCCCATTGTCCTAGAACAGCATCAGCGTCTCTCCCAATCGCAGCTCTTTCAGATAGAGCGAATGTTCTACCAGCAACAGGGTATCCGCGCTTGGAACCAGGAGGATGTCCCTCACTACGCCACTAGCAATCCCTTCATCGCCTCCGCCTATGGCAAAGTGGTGTTTGGCTTCTTACGTGATTGGTACGCTGTTGCTACTGGCTCTCCGTCCTTTAGGGGGAAAGCTGAACACTGGAATGACCGTTCTGACAAAGTGCAAGAGCTTCTCGCAAAAGTGCTTTGCCACATTTCCCCCAGAAGGACGAAGACCCTTGCTGCTTTCTCCCTTGACCTGAGCCAGCCCGTCTACATCATCGAACTCGGCGCTGGCAGTGGCCTCTTCTCCTATTATTTCCTGAAAAAGTTCCTCGATTTTTTCGCTCGCTCTGTCCTCAAAGAGCTTCCCATCAAGTATGTGATGACAGACTTCTCGGAACAAAATATCGCGTTCTGGCAGCAACATGACTCTCTGCAACCGTTCGTTGAGCAAGGCTTCCTTGATTTTGCCTTCTTTGATGTCGAACATCCCCAGGAACTTCTGCTCAGGCATGCTGGGACTGTGCTCTCGGAATCCACCATCAAAAATCCGCTGGTGCTGCTGGCCAACTACCTCTTCGATTCTCTGCCTCAAGATTGCTTTCTGCTCCAGAGTGGTCAGCTTCATGAAAGTCTGGTGACGCTTTCCACCTCAGAACCCAACCCTGATCTCACCAACTCAGCACTGCTCAGTTCCTTGCAAGTCTCCTATGAGCATCATCCAATCCTTGTCGAGTACTATGATGATCCTGCTTGTAATCAGATCTTGCAGAGCTATCAGCAGCGATTGCC
>CBJMBI010000759.1:0-2198 GCA_966427955.1 uncultured Ktedonobacterales bacterium | reverse complement strand
CTAGATAGAGAAGGTCTTATTCCTAAACCAAGGCTTGACACTCAGTGTGATGTAGCGCAAGCAGAGATTGATAATATTGGATTACACTGCTTTAATAGCAAATTTGTATTAGATACATGCGAATCGATCGATAGAGGATTTGTAGCTGTGCAGGAGTGGCTCAAGAAGCATCCTCCCCATGCTAGTGACTCTGACGATACTATTAAAGATTGGAATGACCATCTGGATATGGCAGGACCCCTTGGCTCTGCTTCTAAATGGTTAACGAAATTTTCTTCTTCTCCTGATGCTCAACAAGAAGGTATGTGGGCCATGCTCCATACCAAATTTCGCAATGGAGAACTAGAACCTGGGGATATTCATCTTCTCAATGCTATGAAACAAGTTGGTAAGTCCTACGATGACCAGCTCTCTCATGCTACGTCACCCCAAAATATTGAGCAACAACCGTTCTCTTGGAACAACTTCACATCTAGAGAAACGAGGGAAGGGGCAAGCACATCCTCGGCTATCATTCCGCCATCTGAGATTTATCGGGACACGTTGGAGCCAAAGGACCAAAAGACAGTAGACAAAAACATTAAACGCGCAAAGGAGCTTCTCAAGGACTGTGAGAAGCATGAGAAAGTTCTAGAGGAGTTGGAAACCAACAAGAGGTCTCATAAGGATGCCATCAAGGAGTTAGAAGCTGAGAAGGTGTCTTGTGAGGATGCCCTGAAGCAGGATCGTAAGGATGCCATCAAGGAGTTTGAGCAAGTCCTTAAGTTTCAGCAGGAGAAGCTCGGGCCAAGGCACCCCAATACGGCAGACACTGAGTACCAAATCGGTCTTCTCCATGCAAAGCTAGGCAATCATACGGAGGCTCAAGAGTTTATCAAAAACGCATCTATCACTTATGAGGGAATGCTCGGACCCCTGAACCGCAAGTTTGCAGACACTCTAAACGCTTGGAGCATGGTCTCTTGGGATCAGGCAAAGTCGATGAATGAGACCCCGCCTCACGAGATCAAAGAGATGCTCCAGTGGGCAAGGACTGTATATGCAAAGCATTCAGACCCCTCCGCTGTAACCGCTCAGCGTGATCTTGGCGCTTTCCACTGGGAACAGGCAAAATCACTGCAGGGGGAGTTGAAGGAGCAAGAGCTTAAGCTGGTCGAGCTGGCGTACCATGAGGCACTTGCCATTGGGGCGAAACATAAAGAGATTGGGCCAGAGCACCCCACTACCGCAGAGTCTTTGCGCACTCTTGGCACTTTCTGCTTGGAGCGGGGAAGGTTGATACAGAAGGAGTTAAAGAAGAACAATTTTACAGATGCTGAAAAATCCGAATGGTCGATGAAAATGGAGCAGTACTTCGCTGATGCCAAGAGCTGTCTCCAACAAGCGCTTGACATTCAGAAGAAAAAGCTCGGCGATAACTACTTAGATACCTTAGACACTCAGGACCAGCTTGGCTGTGCCCACTTGGAGCACGCAAAGTTGATGCAGGGAGAGTCGAAGAAGCGTGAGCTTGAGAAGGCCAAAGAAGCATTCGATATTCGACAGAAATATATGCCGGATGCGAAACAGACCCTCAATATTGCAGAGGTTAACTACGAGCTTGGTATGGTCCACTTGGAGCAGGGCAAGTATGAAAGAGCAGAAGAGCATCTCAGGTCTGCATGGAACCAGAATAAAAAGCTTGAATATGTACGCCCTCTGATAAAGGCTTTCGAGAAGCAAGAAAAGTATCAGGATGCTAAATCACTACTTGAGTATGCACTTGATAAGCAGGAGAAAAAGTATGGGTTGGCACATCCCAACACTATAGACTGCCTAAATCAACTGGTCGATTTTCACAAGAGTCAGAACAAGTTTGATGACGCAACACAAGTACTTAGAGATGCACTTGCCATACGAGAGAACCATCCCAACCTCGGGCTTGCACATTCCGAGACTGCACGCTGTCTGGACCAACTGGTCGGTCACTATAGGGATCAGGGCAAGTTGAAGGATGCCACAAAGATCCTTGAGGAAGCGCTTGCCAGGCGGATGGACAAGCTCGGGGAGGAAGATCCTGAGACCATACGCTGTCAGAGCCAACTGGACAATCTCTCTGAGAATCTGAATAAGATTAAACCTAAGAGAACGCTTGGCAAGCAGGAGAGCAAATCCAGCATTCAACGCACCACCGGAAGAACTGTTGACGACACAGCATT
>CBJMBI010000758.1:0-2200 GCA_966427955.1 uncultured Ktedonobacterales bacterium | reverse complement strand
AGAGAACACGATAGTCCTGCCCATCATCTGTCAGCTCAAATGGTTCTTCAATGACTACTCCATCGGACGAATACCGCCTCAATAACTCGCTTACGGACTCGACCGCTTCGGGATGCACCTGAACAGTTAATTCTAACCAACGCATACAAATAACTTTTACTCTCTTTCTCTTTTGTTACCCAGTTTTACTTCTTCTCAATTCGCTACCAGTATCCTGATGGAAGAGATCCATCAGATTTTGGCATTACAATTTAGGCAGATCTCTCTTCACACTTATCTTATTCTCTTTTAACAGGTCTATCAATTCCTGATCTTGAGCCGACTTGCCCGTAAGAACAACCCTAGCCACGTGTTTTAGACTCACCCCGTAATGGATTTGTGCTTCTACATAGACAGGTAGAGCATCAAACTCTTCAATATTAAGTGGGTCGAACCCTTTGAGTGGATAGTTCTCATCTAGGCACAATCTAGGCCTCCCCCAGGCAAAACACTCTCCATTTGGCTTCTCATAGGGAACGCCTCTAACGCTACCAGTATAATCAAGTGAGTCGCCCACTGTAAAACTCGTGCGCCGCTTGAGTTCTTCGGTTTTTTCAAAGATGATGACTACATCACCATATTTATCTAGATGATAGCACTTTCCCTGTTCATCATAGAGACCACGAACTTGATCTGGTTTCGCTAGATACCCATAGATAATACGATTGCTATTGTCTTTCATCTCTAGATCATAATTACCAAGAGTATTCCGCTCAACTATCCTGCGTTTATAGAAATCGAGATCTAGCAAACCATTAGATGTTCCTGTCTCAAACTGTGACATAAAACGACGTTTATTAGGATCAGTCTCTTTCAGGATCTGCTTTAGTATCTCCCCATCAATACGTGTACAAATTTCCTTATCTTTACTAATCTCTCGCGATTTTTGGTTCAATTTTTCAAAGTACTCTTCTAGAGATATTCCTCGCACTTTTGCTAGATGAGTATAATGCTTATTCCTCTCTGCTTGGAATCGAGCTTCTATTTCAGGTAGTGCTCTTATTTTTGTAAAACTTGTTTTTGCTTTAAGGGTTTTTACTATTTGCTCCATTGATCTTTGTTTAACTTGATCTTTTATATTCTTATTTATTTTTTGCATGTCTTTGTTCATATCTCGCATTTCATGCATAGAATTATTTATTCCCTGTTGCAAGCTAGGCCTTAAAGAAGTCTCATCATCCTTCTGCTTAAGATCCACACTTTTTTCTGGCGTTGTCGTTTGATCATCTCGCTTATCCTCAGCAGGATACATAGGTTCTGCATGTCTACGTATTGCCGTTGTTTTTTTTCGTTCATCTACTTCTAACGCTTCAGCAGAGGTAGACGTAACTTGTCTGATAGGATCAAAAGACTTAGATTTACCTACAAGGCTACGCCCTGCATCACTGGCTAGATAACCTGCAAAATTCCTTTTGACAAATCTTAACATGCAATATTATCCTTAAATGATTCGTATAACATCCTACGATGGGTCAAATAAAACACAAAAATCCATGTATCGCCTCACAGCTCTTGACAGAAGTTAAATGACACTAAATTTCATCAGAAGTCATGAATTTCTGACATCAAAATACAGCGGGTTCCATATATTCCCCAAAAACTGAACGAAAGACATCCATAATCTCCCCCAAAGTAGCATATGCCCTCACAGCATCTAGAATCGCAGGCATAGTATTCTCTGTCCCTTCACATACATGACGTAAGTGATCCAGACTACGCCGAACTTGCGCTTGATCACGCTCCCGTCGAATGCGGTTCAGGCGTTCAATATGCTTCTTTTGCCCTTCGTAATCAACATACAAAGTAGGAACTTTGATATCTTCTTCTACCTGATAATCATTGACTCCCACAATAGTTCGTTTATGTTCATCGATCTCTTGTTGATAACGATAAGCTGACTCAGCTATCTCTCGTTGGAAGAAACCGTTCTGGATGCAGGGTAATACACCGCCAAGAGCATCGATTTTTTCCAGGTAAGCCATCGCCGCTTGCTCCGTTTGATCAGTGAGAGCCTCGATAAAGTAGGAGCCGCCAAGAGGATCAACCGTGTTCACCACACCACTCTCACAGGCAATTACTTGCTGGGTACGCAAAGCAATTAGGGCAGCCTTCTCTGTAGGCAAGGCCAAGGCCTCGTCAAGTGAATTGGTATGCAGGGAAT
>CBJMBI010000757.1:0-2213 GCA_966427955.1 uncultured Ktedonobacterales bacterium | reverse complement strand
TCAAGAAAATCTGATGCGGTTTTGTAATGGACACCGATCAATTGATCCAGCTTCTTATTGATTGCAGCTCTTTCTTGATTTTCTCTCTCCCGCTGTCTCACATCCAGCATAGTCTTGAGTACCGTCACTACCAACCTTGTGGCTGGATCGGAGACTACCTTATCAGAAAGTTCTAGGATAGATTTGCAAATGTTTTCCGTGCTTTCCAGAACATCCCCTGCTCCTCCTGCCAGCCCAGGATGATCCTTATCATAATGATCTCGCAGAACAATTTGCTTTTCCATCGGTTTGCCATCTTCACCAACCGCAACCCCGTTGAGCGGATCTTTCCCTTCAGCAAGTGCTAGCTCTTTGCCCTTGCTCTGTTGATAGAGATCGTAGCGTTGGTACTGAAGCATACAGTGATCGCGTACTCCTTGCTTTTCGCTGGAAGAGGCTCCTCTGCGTGTCTGATCCAGCCGCTGATCTTGTTCTTCACATGACTGCAATCTCTCTATTGCCATAATATTTTTCTCCTCTCATTTTAAAAGCCAAGAATACATTTCATTAAAAAGTCGTAAAAACAGGCACAAAAATCCCTCTATGAGGCATGCTTCATTGCAGCTCGACAACGGTTTGGGGCTTGCTCATCAGTCAACCAAATTTGGTGCTCAAAGCTGATGAGCAGATATCTCCTTCAAAACTGGCTCATGATCATCTGGGGAAGCATCTTGGGGAGATGAGTTGCTCTTGCCGTATGTGATCGTCCGTCTGGAGTCTCCAGAAGCCATCTAACTAGGAGGACCATCTGTCTGGCTCAGTGGTGAGGTCTAGGCATTTCCACCAGAGAGCAATCCTTTGCAAAAGCTAATTTTTCAGGGAAGAGTGTTATGTTTTTCTTACGAGACATAGACTGATTTTCCTTTTTACAAAGTAACAGCAGGAGAAATTTCAAAAACAACAGTATGATCAACCGTTAATAAATATACCCAAATGATTCTCTTTTTGTCAAGGGGGCAATGGACGGATTTTTCTCACTACAAATCTCTCCTTCCCCAACTACAAAACTGTCCCTCTTTCCCCCTTGCTTTTCTCCCCTTTTTTAGAGAATACTAGTAGTATGGGGAAATGTATTCTAAGCGAGAGGTGAACTTAGGCAAGGTTCAAGGGGCGATTTTGGCCAATCAATGCTTGTGAAAAAGAAGTGGCAAACTCACTTTAAATTCTTCCTTTATGAAGAAAGGAATTTATATGAGGGAACTTGTAAATCCTAGCGAGGTCTTAAAGGCTAAACAAGGACAAAGCCAAGAATTGAGAACATTTCATAATGTACTAAAAGAGTGTGCTGATCGCAATAAATTTGAGGTCCCATTTGAATTAAAGGATGATTATAAGAAGATCATTGATAATGCAAAAGAATTAAATCAAGCTGCGGCACATTTTCTAGAGGAAAACGAAAAAGACTTTTATGATTATTTAAAGAATAGGGTTAAAGTTAATGATAATGGACAATATAAACATATAGACCTTCTTAAAGTAATGACTCCCATTGCACTCTTAGGCGACTTAGAACGCTATGCATCAAAGGAGAAGCAGGATAAGGATGTAGCACAATGGTTTCATGACCAGTGGGAGGCTCTCGATAATTCTTCAAAGAAGAAACCTTCAAGCGATTGGACAGATGAAATTCGTCCAGGAAATTTGGACAATAAGAAAATAGTAGAAAAAGCAAAAGGAAAAGAAGGATCAGAAGGAACAGAAGTAGCGAGTAAAGCAAAGAGTGAATTAATGGAGAAGCCGGGATCTGACAAAACCGGAAAGGATACAAAGCCACCAAAAATAGAGAAACCTCAAAGCCGTATGAGGAAGCTTCTAACAAAAATGTGGAAATTCCTTGCAAGGAAGACTTTGGACGGTCTTGCCCTTCCAGTTTATACGGCTGGTTTGATAGGAAAAGGGGTTGCACATGAGATGCGCCATCATCCTGTAAGATTCGGTCTAGCAACAGTTGGTCTATACGTTACATTTAGTGCAGGTCTAGCATTCTACGCTGGCTGGCTGGCCTATAAACAGCATAAAAGGAACAAGAAAGCCAAAGAAGAAGGCACACAACTTCCCCCTGAGAAACGTAGCTGGCCAGCCCTTGCACATCAATTCAAGAACTATGATGGCCGCTTCAGCAACAGGGTGAACAAAATGGGAGACTCCATGTTAAACTTGTATGAGCGGCTTGG
>CBJMBI010000756.1:0-2218 GCA_966427955.1 uncultured Ktedonobacterales bacterium | reverse complement strand
TTTGGATAGTAAATTCATGACCATCTTGATCGAGAGCACGTAGACCAACACAGCGCCCATTCTGTATCAAGAGATCCTGAACAAACGTTTTCTCATAGAGCACAACCAAGGGACGAGTACGTAACGCCGCCATCAGTGCTCGTTCAATCTCCGCGCCAGTCGCATCGCCACCCGCATGAAGCACACGCCAGCGACAGTGTGCTCCTTCACGACCGAGTAACAACCCATCAGGTGTTGTATGAGCAACCTCGTCTGATTGAGCACGATCGAACTGAACCCCCATCTGCATCAGCCAACGAACCGCAGCAGGAGCTTGCTCTACCAGAATACGGACTGCCTTCTCATCGCACAAACCAGCACCCGCAGCCATAGTATCCTGAAAATGGAGTTCGGGACTATCATCTGTCCCCAGAGCCACAGCTAGACCACCCTGAGCATAACGGGTATTACTTTCCCCGAACTGTCCTTTAGTAAACAGAGCCACACGCAAATGTGCAGGCAAACGCAAAGCCACTGATAGTCCCGCGATCCCGCCGCCAATTATCGCGACATCGAACGGTTGACAGTGAGTCATCCTCTTCACTTACTCCTTTGAGAAAGTGTACTAGGTACACTTACCAATCTGACAAAAAGAAAAAGTGTTGCATATACACTAACCTTTCTAGGGAGTATACCAGATAAATGGAGGAAAAACAAGGAGCATCCCTCTTGTCTTGTGCATTATTGCGTTCAAAAATGGTGTATGCTATACTCACAGCAGAAAGCAAAACTCTCATCTAGTAAATAATAACCGTAATTGCAGCGTGCTATAAACTAAACAACGTCATGGATGAGAGAGCAACAAGTGGAAAAGGATTGAAGAGAGCATTGGACGCCAAACCTGATGAACAACCGTCTGACAAACAGGCCCATAGATCGAAGGAGAAGAAAACGTCATCAAGCCTTCAGCACAAAGCGGATACCCAACCCTACGACAATGATACCAAAGCACTCTTCGGGCAAGATGGAGCGAGAATCATTCCTGAACTGATCGCAGGAGCAGAAGTACTGTCCGCACAGAATGTAGAGGTGGACCGCAGCAAACTCAAAGTCGACCTAGTCTTCCAGATCCTCTACCAAGGAAACCTTGCGATCCTCAACATCGAATTGCAAAGCAGGCCAGACTCCACTATGGGCAGCAGAATGCTTCAATATCTGGTTGGACTGCACGACTTCTACCAATTACCAGTCATCTGCGTTGTGATTTATCTCTTTCGATGTACTGTGGAGAAGTCACCCTACGTAATTAAATGTGGAGATAGAACGTCACTCATCCTCAACTATGAGGTGATCCGATGGTGGGAAGTGGATGGGACAACGATTGTTAACAAACATGCCACCCACCTATATACTCTGCTACCAGCAACAAAGAAGCCCAAGGTCGATCTCTTGAGAAGAGCACTTGAAGAGATGACTCAAGTCTACAAACGTCACGAACTGGGATATCGTTTTATGTGGTTCTACCGCATATTGCGGAGAACTGACACCATTTCAGAGGAAGACAAGCAAATTATTGAAAAGGAGTTAAAAATGCAATTCAACTACGAAGAACTCATCCAAGATGATCCTGTGATCCAGAACCTCCTTACCGAGAGAGAACTCAAGGGCGAGGCTCGAGGTAAAGCTGAAGGTAAAGCTGAAGGGGAGGTACAAGGTGAAATCAAAGCGACAAGAGAGAACATCCTGAGTTTTCTCACGGCTCGTTTCTCTTCTGCCTTGGCAGCACAAGCACAACCAGCCGTTGCATCCATTGAGAGTGTAGATGGACTCAAAACGCTCTTCCAAGTGCTGCTTCGGATACCAGATGAACCAACCGTCCGTACTGTGTTGGGTTTGCCTAGCGAGTAATTGGTCTCACTGGCTTGCTTGAAACGATGCTCAACGGGCACAGATCAAATTTTTGCGCGAGACTTGCCCATAGCTAAACAGTCCCTACGCTCTCTATGGCTAAATCCCTTTCTATTGTCATCTGGAGATATGAAGCGCTTTAGCGCCTGAAAGGGGTAGGGACCAGCTTTAGCTCGTCCGCTATGCTGCTTCAACTTTCTGGAAAGAGGGATCTTCGCCCTATGCAACAGAGCCAGCACACAAGTCCTGACGGGCAACTTGTACTCATCCCGTGACATCTCCCCATGCCTGAATGGCAGGGGCTTCTCGTCCTCACGAACGAGCTTTCCTG
>CBJMBI010000755.1:0-2220 GCA_966427955.1 uncultured Ktedonobacterales bacterium | reverse complement strand
TTGCTTGTTATAGAAGCGCTTCAGAACTGGCTTCTTGGGTGATTGGCTCCTCGAACAGGATTCGAACCTGTAACCCATCGGTTAACAGCCGATTGCTCTACCGTTGAGCTATCGAGGAAGGTTTGTTCTCACTCGGAACACTTGGGAGTATAATATAATTTCGACAGTTCGTCAATACCTTTTTGATCAATTTTTTTGTCATCCGTAAAATTGGTTAAGCAATGCTAGCGTGGCCATCAAAAAGGTGCTCAGACTAATGACGGAAATCATTGGATCGAGCAGTGGGGCAGCGATCCAACTTCCGCGCAGATGCAAACGCTGGAGCAAATTGGGTAAAACCATACCGCAGATGGTTGCAATCAGCAGTGTTAAGCCTGTTGCTAGCCCAACTGCCAAACTGAGTAGGAGAGAGTTGAAGAGCAACCAAGTTAGGATCATAATCAGAGCACTAGTAAGGAGACCGCCAGCTGTACCATGCAGCAATTCACGCATCAGGAAGCGCAGAAAATCTCTGCCCCGTTTAGTACGAAGTTCCCATCCTGCAATCGCGAGTGCTTGTGATCCAATAGAACCCGCTGTGAGTAACAACATAGGTATTAGACAGATTACCTCAGCAGTAGCAATACGGGTAGAAAGCCTAAACAGATCTCCCACCTCCATAGCGAAGGCTGTAGCAAGATTGAAGTATGAATGAAACATTTGTAGTACGACTAGTGCCAGGATAAAGCCTGCAAACACATTTACTGCCTGCCAGCAGAAACGGTTCACAGCAGTGCGCACAGAAAAGCCTTCTTCGCTGCCTGGCTCTCCAACTTTGGTCCCAGACATCTCAGAATAATCCTCAGCTTGCTCTTCATGGATGACATCGATCACATCATCCACGGTGATCAAGCCTCGCAGATGATTCTCTGCATCTACAACTGGCAGAGCAAGTAGGTCATACCTAGCAATGAGATGCGCAACCTCTTCCTGATCTGTATCAATCTGTACTTTAATTACATCCCGATTCATCAAATTTTCCATGCGTACAGTAGGTTCGGATGTGACAATCTCACGCAATGAGACCACACCTACCAAATGCTGCTCGTAATCTACGATAAAGAGGTAATAGACCATCTCCAGATGGGAAGAATGCTGACGCAGGTAAACCAGCGCATCCTCTACGGTAGACTCCTGGGGAAGTGCCAGAACTTCGTTGGTCATGATGCCGCCAGCTGTCTGTGCGCCGTAGCGGAGCAAATCACGAATAGGTTGTGCTTTGGCAACGGGCATCAAACTCAAGAGGCGTTCTGCCTCAGCTCGTGGAAGATCAGCAAGGATATCTGCGGCATCATCAGGATCAAGTTGCTCGAGCAAGTGGGATGCACGCTCGGGATCTAATTCACTAAGCAGTTCAGATTGGATAGGATATTCAAGTTCGTTGAGTGTATCTGCTGCTGTCTCGGTATCGAGACGATCCAGCATAGCTTCAGCCTCTTCAATATCAAGTTGCTCTAGAATGTCCGCGATATCTGCAGGACGCAGATCGGCCAGTTTTGTCCGGCTAACATTAAGTTGAACCTGAGGCACCATACCTCCTGCTCCGACTCCTGCCAGTGCGGGGGCCAGTTGACCTGTTCCTGCATAAGTAACCTGAATGGGCTCAACATAATTCCAGGTGACCGTGCGCTCGTGCAAACCTTTGGGGAAAACTCTCTGTAGTGCATTCACGGCCAACTGTAATCCCAGACGGCGCAGGAGGCCGCTGAAGCTGATATCTACTCCGACCAGACGTGCAGTCTTCTTAATCTGTGCTAGACTCAAATCATTGACTTTGACTACCCGAATGCCTTGCGTATCCACAATCTGTTTATCAAGAATATCGCGCTTGAGTAAAAATTCATCATCATGAATTTCGTAAGAGATTATTTCAGATTGCTTGACTGTGAGACGTATAGGAGACTCTTCAATGCTATGCACTTGAGACCAGGGAATAATTAGTTTGTGACTACCACTGCTGGGACTGACAATCAGCGCGGTAATGACTGGGAAAGTCTCGTTAAGTGAGACAGAAATGTCATGCAAGGTGCCAACGCGATGGTTGGCACTGTCATAGATGCTCTCATGGAGCAGAGTGCTCAGAAAGATCATAGGTATCACCTCTCTCCTACAGAAGGAACTCACCATTGGTGTAAATATATAGACAGCAATGGTGATACGAATAAAAAAAACATCCACCTG
>CBJMBI010000754.1:0-2223 GCA_966427955.1 uncultured Ktedonobacterales bacterium | reverse complement strand
AACCAGTGCGTCAGGACAAACAGGGAACATTGATCCTCTTTGCAGTAGATGCAAGTGGCTCAATGGCGGCACGGCATCGCATGGCTAGCGCCAAAGGAGCAGTCCTAGCACTATTGCAGCGTGCCTATCAGCAGCGGGATAGTGTTGGCCTCCTCCAATTTCGCGGGACTAAAGCAACGCTGCTGCTCCCTCCGACGAACAGCACGGATCGAGCCAGTAAATTCCTTGCCACTCTCCCCACAGGAGGACGAACCCCACTTGCCTCTGGTCTCCGACTGGCCTTGCATACCTTTCAGATGGCCCAGAAGCGGGATAAACGTCGACAATCTATATTAGTGCTTATTACCGATGGAAGAGCTAATGTAGCTGATTTGGGAAGGAAACACGCTGTGAAGATCAATCCTATAGAAGATGCCTTTGCAGCGGCTCATGAGCTTCGCAGTGCAGGTATCCCATCACTCGTCATTGATACAGAGGAGGGACCTGTGCGTATGGGCTTAGCCTCCCGACTTGCGCAAGAGCTTGGGGGGACTTGTGTGGCATTGGCGACTCTTGAAGCGACATCAGTTTCCAATGCTGTACGAGCGGCACTGGGATATAGGCGATCAAATTAGTCCAGCTCCTGCTCCGGTACATCCGTACGCCTATAGATTGCCGCTAGAGGGATAGTCAGACCAATACTTCGCAACTCTATGTCCTGTCCAGGCTCAAATCGTCGGTAGGTCCAGATATCGCCCTGACGGTTAAAGATCTCGACTTCCTGGTATTCGGTTCTGATCAGGACATACTCCTCAATGCTTGGGCATGCTTGGTAGGTTCTGAATTTCCTTCCTCTATCAAAAGATTCTGTGCTGGGTGAGAGAACTTCAACTACCAAGCGTGGTGTGCGGACAATGTCATTAGCACCTTGCTGCCAATCCTCAGGATTACAACTCACTGTCACATCAGGATAATAGTATTTCTCTTCCGCTACTTGGGCACGGACATCCGATGAGAATGCATGGCATGGACCATCCCCCAAATGTTCTCGAAGTGCTATGAGGAGATTTAGAGCGATTTCTGCATGATTAACTGTGCCTCCTGACATGGCATACATCTGCCCATCCATATACTCATACTTGACATCAGTACTTGCACGATCTATTTTTAGATACTCTTCAGGGCTGATCCAATGCTCTTTTCGTATTGCCATAATTATCTATCCTTTCTATAACATTCATGAACCCATTCATTACAAGACCGTTTTTCTGCAGTCTCTCTTGCACTATCCAGCAAAGACCGCAAGAGGAAACTCCTTAGTATTGCAGGAGTAGGTGCTATTAGTATATACCAATAAGATCAATGTGTCGACCAACATCTCTTGTACTTTTGTCCTAAATAGTCATATGTGTAAGAAGAGACATTGAATAGAATATGGTAAAATGAGTTTAAGATACTATAGACATTCTTGGGAACTCAGCAAAAGGAGTCATTCGTGGTAGCCAAGCGAGACGGTTGTATAAGCTTACTGAGGTCCCTGTAAAACCACAATGGAGAAGCATCAGGAATGAATCCAGATAAACCCAAACAGGAGAGAGCTACGCACAGAGTTATTCTTGTGGGAGTCGGGCCAGGTGATCCCGAGTATGTGACCGCACGCGTGGCTAAAGAGATTGCCAATGCCGATGTGGTTGCAGGCTTTGCGACGGTACTTGCGGTCGTTGAGCCATTGATCACAGGTCAAAAATTGGTCCTGACCTATCGCAACCAGGAAGAGCAACTGGCCGAGCTGGCACTTATGCACAAAGCTGGAAAACGCTGTGTCGTCTGCTGCTATGGCGATTTAAACTTTTCGGCACAAGAGTTGATCGCACGCGTTGAAAGGCATTGTGGGAAGGCTGACCGCATTCCTGGCATTAGTTCGGTACAGGTTGCCTGTGCACGAGCAGCATTAGCCATGGAAGAAACGCTATTTTTTACCCTTCATGCTCGTGATGGTATTCATGCAGCACAGGATGAGATCGTCGCTGCCGCGGCGGCGGGCAAACGCAATCTGATTATTTTGCCTCTTCCCTGGTCCTTTATGCCACCACAGATCGCTATCATGCTATTGCAGGGAGGCATTGCAGGAGAACGTCCGATTATCGTTTATCAAAAACTCACCTTGCCAGGAGAAAGTGAAACGCGCACAACCGTGCAACAATTGGCGGAATGGCGTGATGAGTTTAGTGATCTCTCTATCGT
>CBJMBI010000753.1:0-2224 GCA_966427955.1 uncultured Ktedonobacterales bacterium | reverse complement strand
CGCTTCTCACGACATGTTTGCTGGTAAATATAGTGGAGACCTTGCTGCTGACAACTACCACGAGGCTCTGCTGGCAGGAGTAATTGCGCACTCATTCTACGTGTAATCCGATTGGACGAGAGACCGGGATGCAGCACATAAATGGCCTGCGCTCGCTCATAGAGCAGAGTATCATGCTCTAGCAAGGCAATAGCAGCAGCAAAAGGCAAGACAACATTGCAAATGAGTATATCAGTGCGTGCAAGGCTTAACCCCAGCAGACAAAAGGCATTGCGTAGGGACTGGAGTACATCTGTCAGGGAAATATTGGACACCAGTCTGTCCGGTAAGAGCAATCCATACAGCGTCATCCAGATACCAGGAGTACTCCATTGGGTAACCAGACGAGAGAGTACACGTAGCCGTGTAACATCCAATGGCGATGGCTCAAGTGCACGTCCCAAAGGCTCAGGCATATCCCGAGCTTTCCCAAGCAATCGTAGACCAGCCATACGAAAAAATTCGCGATCCCGCCCATATCCCAATCCTTCGGCCAGCGCGGGGATCAGGCAAGTATCATACAGGCTATGTTCATCAATCGAAGCACTACTGTGCAATTGTTCGACAAATGTATGCGCCTTCTGCTCAAAGCGTAGCAATCCTGCTTGCACTAAAAGTTTATCATACTCCGTCGCACTTAAACGCCCAAGCACATGGTGACATGGCCAGTCTTCGCCTCTAGACAAAAGCTGCAAGGAAGGCTGCAATCTGACCAAAGGAATGTCATGCAGTGAACAGACAGGAATTCCCTGTCCATCCTGACGTCTCGTTGGGCCAAGACGGTCACAAACAAGTACAACGTGCAGAATTACACGATTATATCGTGGATCCGTATGATGTTGATGTATTTCCCAATCACTAGCCCGAATATGAAATTCAATATCGCCTACCTGTTTTTCAGGTGGATCTGATTGCAGTTCACTATCAACTATTGAACAAAGGGAAGAAGAAAGATCCAACACAGCATCACGCACGTCTGGCCCCATCGATCCACCAGGATATCCGAGAAAGAGAACTCTAACTGATCCTCCATTACTCAATGGCAACACACTGCCGGGTGCAAGAGCCCACCAACGGCGCACAATTTCGCTCTCATAGGGAATTGCAGAAATTAACGTCATAACTATTAAAATATATACCCGTCCCCTAGCCAGAAACGGAAACTGTGTAGGTAGAGGGTACCCATCCAAAAAGTGGATCAAGAGAGCATTAAAAAAACCAGATCCACGGCTACTCGTGGATCTGGTTAATAGATTGGCAGCGGGGTTTAGTTGAAGAGTTTCTCATTAGCGAGCGACAACCCCGTTTTATCTACAGGAACCTGGCTAATATGCAACTTCTCCTTAGATAACTCACTTGATAAGGAGAAAGCCAGACCTTGAGATGGAACTTTGATGAACATTTCATTCCACCCTCTTATCTCCACATCGTCTATATCACGAGATAAGACCTCACAGGGTATACCAATCATAAAAATGGCAGGCACATCGGCAACCGCTTGCACACGCACTACTCTTCCACCAGCATTCTTTATTGTCTTCAAAGCTCTTTTTGAAATGTGACCAACAGTTATCCAATGTAACCCAGTCATGACAGGATCCTCCAACGGCTATAACATAATTTTTTTTATGGTCCAACATAATCTAACAAATATATACGCTCAAGTCTGCGCAGTCTCAAATCACGACACTTACACAGAAGCACAGACAAACCAAGCAACCTTAGAAATATCTTAGAACAATTTGTCGCAAATTGCAAGCAGAAACGCAAATATAGCCGGAATAGCCTAATATAAATACTGCATCATATTGGGATAGAGAGGACATTATGCCCTTCCTGTCCTAACTGGACAAGAGGCGAAACAAATATTTCAATCACAAACGGTCTTTCATACAGAGGATTGCGTTCCTTATCCATAAAGAAGATATATAAGCGTTCTCGGCGTGAAGTAGGACCAGAGGAGAGTGGATGCATTGGCACGGTTACCTCTGCCGCATAGCCACTGGTAGGTATTGCCACATCGGCCTGCTGAACCATATAAGCATAGCTCTGATAAAGGGCTAAACGGACCTCAATATGAACAATATCTCCGCACGCCAGAGCAGTCAATCCACCTGTCTGAGTTTGATCTTTGATTTGATCACGACCTATAACCTGAATACGAATAGCATAGCTTTGTGTAGGT
>CBJMBI010000752.1:0-2249 GCA_966427955.1 uncultured Ktedonobacterales bacterium | reverse complement strand
GACTCACCCATTTTCATGCTTCTCTCTGACACCGAAGTGTCATCGTGCTTGAAACCACCCAAGAAACCCGCAATAGTGCTTACTACTGAGCGTGGATAGGGTGGATGGGATGCAGATGCGATTGAAACAACCAATGACACCTGAGATATTTGAAGAACTTGCAATGTGGATAGGGTGGATGGGATGCAGATGCGATTGAAACTGTCAAAGAGCAAGGAATTACTGGTGTAGATTTAGAGTGGATAGGGTGGAAGGGACGCAGATGCGATTGAAACATCTGGTGATATGGGCGAATTGCGGTTGGAGGCAAAGAGAAAGCGCTACTCTGCCAAGAGAGGGAGCTTTCCTTGTACACTTTCAAGAAAACAAACCACAAGGAAAACTCTCTATGGACTATTCTCCATTAACGCAGTTTCATTGATTTCCAAAATGAAATATGGTCACTGGTTTGTGAGAATGCTTACTGCCCCCGTATCAAGGTCATAGTAGCTACCGACAATGGTCAGTTTTCCAGTATTAGCAGCATCACTAATTATCTCCGATTGAGATAGCATATGTAATGTATAAATGATATTGTTACGGATAGCACTTGTGAGGCGAGTATCTCCCTGACCTCGTGCCTTTAAGACAGAAGGGCGCATATATTCAATAAGTGATTGAATGTTGCCATGTGCTGCCTGTTGATGGTCAATGGCTTGAATGGCAGCAGTCACGGCCCCACATCGTTCATGCCCAAGAATAACGAGGAGAGGAATACCCAGTTCAGCAATGCCAAATTCAATGCTTCCCAACGCCGCATTATCTATAACATGGGCTGCAGTGCGGACGACCAAGAGATCACCTAAGCCTTGATCAAATACAAGTTCCGGTGGGACACGTGAATCGACGCAACTAAAGATGAGAGCGAATGGAGTTTGCTTCTGTGCAACAGCCTGGCGTTGCGCAATCGTCTGGTTAGGCCATTTGGCCTGACCACGTTGGAAACGGAGGTTACCATCGAGGAGTTTTTGTAGGGGACTCTTGCTAATAGTAGGAGTATTGTTCGTCTCAATGGTTTTTGTGGGATTAGCCGTAGTGTTAGAGGCTGCACAGCCTGTCATTCCGATGGTCGCTAGAGCGGAAGCTGCTAACAAAGCACGTCTGGAAGTCAACTTGGATAATCCATTCTCTTCGATGGTGTTGAGAGAGAACCCTTGAGATTCCTTTCCTTCAGGAAATCGTTGGGGATGGCTGGGCTCTAAGAGGTCTCTGGGGCCGGCTTGTAACTCACGCTGGATGGTTTCCTCTTTCTGGGCTCGGATGTGCTGTTCTTTCTCCATCTCATAACATGTATGAAATGTTTGATGGTTAAATGACAAATCACTCCCCTTGTGAATCATTTTCTCTCCTTAATAGCAGTTGGATTTTTGTCTTTATACTGGGACAAAGAATATGAGAAACTCTCCATACATAAATAAACCTTAAATTTGAAATTTTTAAGAAAGTAGAGATGCTCTCTTAAAGTTCAGAGTGCATGGAGGTCTTCTAGCATAGGGATGATAGCGTGTTTCTCATTATGAGTGTCTTGTGTGACAAGCATGGAGCTAGTATACCACAGAGTTTTCCTTGTTTGCAGAGATTTTTATCCATTCCTAAAAAAAAAGGAAAACTCTTCTTTTTCATCTTTACGGGCAGAGAAGGATTTTCTTTTTTGTTCTAGACCTGCCATAGTTACAAGTGTGATCCATGCCATCCGCTTGTAAACCGCCTAGCAGTACAGCTTGCTCAATCAGAATAGAGGTTAAGATGAATAAAACAACAGATGTTGTTATTATTGGAGGTGGCGTCATTGGTAGTGCAATAGCATACTATTTGCGCAAATCGAATATAGATGTTACTATCTTGGAGCAAGGAGACATTGGAGGACAAGCATCCAGTGCAGCAGCAGGTCTGCTTGCTCCTTTAGGTCCTCTCTCTGGTCCTGGACCTTTTGCTGATTTGGTATTAGCAAGCTTTGCACTTTTCCCATCCTTGGTACCAGAGCTAGAAGATGTTAGTGGTATGACTCTTGGCTATGAGCAAACAGGAGCCCTACGAACTATAACTAGTCCCAAGCGTGCTGCTCATCTCAGAAAACGTCTGCAGAATTGGCAACCGTTAGGCCTTGAAATGAACTGGCTTACTGGAGATGAAGCACGCCAGCTTGAGCCAGCCCTCGGGCCAGATATCCCCGCAGCCATCTACGCACCAGAAGAATCCCAAATTAATGC
>CBJMBI010000751.1:0-2256 GCA_966427955.1 uncultured Ktedonobacterales bacterium | reverse complement strand
GCTACTAGCAGTGTGATTATTTCCTATGACGTTTCTGGTATTGCTGAGGATCTACAATGGTCTCCCGACAGTAGGCATCTCGCCTTTGCTATCAAGGAGGCTATTCAGGTCAGAGAAGCTCATACTGGTCGCCTTGTGACTTCCTACACTGGCCACAAAGACCAGGTAGGTAGCATCACTTGGCACCCATTTAATACACGCATTGCTTCTAGCTCTGATGATAAGACAATACAGGTTTGGGAAGCGATGAATGGGCGTCATCTTGCAACCCATAGTATACAAGGTAGCAAATACATAGCTGTGGACTGGACTCCTGACGGAACACAACTCATATCTTACTCTGGTCGTGCAACGGTTCAAGTGCTTAAAAGAGCTACAGGGCAGGTCTCTAGCATTTATCAGGGTCATGATTCGGATGTATTCACAGTTGCCTGGTCTCCCGATGGCACGAAAATTGCCTCTGGTTCCACGGATAAAACAGTGCAAGTTTGGCATGCACAGACTGGACATTGTCTTGCTACCTATACCCATAGTTACATCGCAAATACCGTAGCTTGGTCCCCCGATAGTCAGCAGATTGCGTCTCGCTGCGTGGGTAGTCAGGAAGTACATGTTTGGCATGCAAAGACAGGAAGGCATCTTGTTACATATATTGCTCGTGAATTTAGCGGAATCCATGCAGTAGCATGGTCCCCTAATGGCAGATTCTTAGCTACTTTGTCTGAAGGAAATTCAGAGAGTATTGTGGAGATTTGGGAAGTGACAACCAAGCAACTTGTAACAAGCTATACACCTATTGACTATCAACGATTTGATAATTCGATCGCGTGGTCTCCTGACAGTATGCAAATTGCTAGTAGTGCTGCTTCATTTGTGATCTGGTCTCCTAATGGTAGATATATTGCTTCTACAGAGCCTGTAGAGATATATGAACTGTTATCGGAAAATACCATAGGTTATTACAAACCTGCTAGTGATAACCGCTCTGCTATTCAAGTTTGGGATACTACGACGGACTCTTTACATGCCATTTGTCAGAGAACAGCTCCCGTAAAAAGCGCAGCGTGGTCTCCTGACGGAAACTATATTGCTGCTGGACATACGGATAGCGTCGTACGGGTTTGGGAAATTGCCACAGGGAGGTTGATTGCTACTCACTATGGATATGTGAGCAATCCAGAAGGAGGGATAACTTGGTCACCAGATGGAAACTATTTAGCTTACACTGCCTTCTCGACCGAGATTCAGACATATCCAGAAGTGAGCTGACGGCTGGTGAAAGGGAACGAGCCTGAGCAAATTAATGATAGTTGAAAAATTCAACCGATGATGTCTGAGAGGGGTACAGCAGACACGATAAATGATTCCGTTGGCGAAATCTATATGGACAACCGTATTGGAAAAACGCGGGTGCTGGCCCACGGGAGACGGGCGCGATAATGATCTTTGAAAATTTAACTGACCACCCCCCCACCCCTACGGACGAGCTAAAGCTGGTCCCTACGTTAACTCGGGCTAAAGCCCTGGGCTTGGCAAGCAGGACGCTCCCGCTGTCCTGCGCCCGCTTCAGCGGGCCGTATATTCTGGTAGGGACCCGCTTCAGCGCGTCCGTTGCACCCCCACCAGACGTCGTCGGTTTCATTTGTCAACTATCATTATCGCGTCCTTCACCGCACGTCATCGAATTATTTTGTTAATAATCATCAGCTCGTCCGTGGGGATGATCTAATGAATTTTTCAAAGATCATAAATATCCCACTATTTAGGGTCAGTAGCACCCATTGGAGGAATAGATGCCTCGCTGGCTATATATTTTGCTCGTTTTCTCTATCCTGGCAATTGTACTGGACTTTCTGAATGTCCCGCCGCTGCTTATTTTTGTCGTCGCAGCTCTCGGCATTATCCCACTAGCTGCACTAATTGGGCAATCGGTAGAAGAGGTAGCAGAGCATACAGGAGAACAGGTTGGAGGACTACTCTTTGCAACCTTTGGCAATGCGACAGAACTCATTATTGGTATCTTGGCACTCAGCAAAGGTCTGGTAGATGTCGTTAGAGCCTCGATCATTGGTTCTATTCTAGGCAACCTGCTGCTTGTACTGGGTATCTCTGTCTGTATTGGCGCTTTCAAACATGGGCGACTGCGTTTTGAGACACGTCCTGCCAATCAGTATGCTTCTCTACTAGTACTCTCTATTGCTGGCTTGCTCTTACCTAGCATTGCGGATTTGCTGGCCTTACGAGGGCATGAGCAAC
>CBJMBI010000750.1:0-2260 GCA_966427955.1 uncultured Ktedonobacterales bacterium | reverse complement strand
TGAAATTGCTTTATGGACATGTATGGCTGTTGCTTGTTTGCAAATGCTATTTTATGCGATATTTTTGCGGCAACGATGGCCTTACTGGCTCTCCTGGAGAGAATTACGTGATCGTATTGGCCCATTTGTATTTCCCGTACTCATATTTTTTGTTGCAGCGTTACTCGCCAATTTCATTGCATACTCACGGGCTAATGCTCTACGGGCTTTTCGTGAGGAAGTTGTTGGTCCTCTTCTCTATCTTTTACTTGTTCTCGCCTGCTTACGGTCCTATCAGGATGCGAAGCGGCTACTGGTGAGCTTATTTAGCACTGGGTTTGTCATTGCCCTGTTGGGTATTGTCCAGGATCTCTTTTTGAGGAATCTGATCAAGGCAGATGCCGATGGTCTGGTTCGTATTGCAACCGTTTATGGAAGTGGCAATAATATTGGATTGCTCTTTGACTATACATTACCAATTGGCTTGGCTGTTGTCTTATCCCGTATATGCTGGAAGTGGCGATTGGCGACTTTGATACTATGTTTGCCTTTTGTCTTTGTCCTCTATGAAAGTGGTTCTCGCGGAGCTTGGATGCTTGCTGTGCCTCTCGCATTTCTATTTGTTCTGGCTTTTGCTATTCGCAATCCCAAACTTCTCATTAGTGGGGGCATTGTGCTTGCTGTGGCTGCAGTGAGTATTAGCCTACTGTTCTACAGTCAAATTGCAGATTTTATTATCAATGGTCACACAAGCGGGCCAAATGACTCTTATAAATCCAGTACCGTGCTCAAGCGCCCATATCTTTGGGAAACGGCTCTCCATATGATTCATGATAGTCCCTGGTTAGGTTATGGTATGGACAACTGGCTCTGTCACTATAGTAATAGCTGGGAAAATACCTGTTTGTACTCAGGTGGGAGGCCTTCTAATATTCCCTGGCCTCAACAGATTGTTCCCGACCATCCAAAAATTCCTGCTTATTGGATTACCAAAGATCCTGCTACCCATGAGCCTACTGGATTGAGTGATGAGCCAACACTCTCCCATCCACATAATATCTTTTTGCATGTGTGGGTGGGTATGGGAATCTTTGGCCTCTTGGGTTTTATTGCTGTGATTGTGCTATTCTATCGACTCTTTGTAGGTATACTACTCTATCTGCATAAGATACGGCCACTGGGCTTAGAGCACATGCGTTGGATGGTAGTAGGGGTGGGAGCTGCTATGCTGGCTGCGTTGATACAGGGCCAGATCGATAGTGCTTTTCTGGAGCAAGATTTGTCTTTCTGCTTCTGGACAGTAATAGCAGCAATCTTGCTTTTGCGTGTGCTTGTAGGAATGCCCTGGCCAAGATTTTTGCCTGCAGGATGGAGTAGAGGTAGGATTGTGAGTAGGGTCACATCTCTAGAGTCAACTAGCCAATAGAAACTTTTTCCTTGATGGATTATAGTAGTAGGCCTATGAGAGAATTAGGGGAGAAATGGTTACCGGGGACCCATCCCCTTTTCAAAACGCGCTACCCGGTTTCGGGTTCCTGTCCTGTAGGCGGCCTTTCTTTCCCTCCTATCCTGCTGACGGGATGGGGCTTCAGAAGGGGTTTTTATGATAATTGGTATCTCCATTTCAACGCTATTAATCTGGTTGGCTTGCCATTTTGTAGGAGATTTTGCCTTTCAGAGTACTTGGATGACTATAGAGAAAGGAAAGAGTTGGGAGGTCAATTTCTATCACGCTGCAACCTATACAGCGGTCTTTGTACTCTTTGCTCATCCTTCGTTTGTAGCAACAGCAGCTCTGTTTGCTGCGCATGTTGTTGTTGATCCTTTAAAAGCTCGCTATAAGGTTATTGGCCCAATCTGGCTTGATCAGTTATTACATATTCTGACCATTGTATTGATTTTATGGCTCAAAATGTGATCTATAAGCTGATGAGTTAGAGACAGGACTAGAATGCTTGATAGGCCTGTCTCTGGTACTCAAGAACTCAATGCTTTATCCATTTGGTGGTGGTGGAGTGTCCTGCTCTGGCTTTTGACCACTACTATATATCATATCTGACAGCTCTTTACGAGTGCGTTCAATGATCGTACGCAACTGAGCTATTTTCCCTGGATTGTGGAGAGACATGCGGCCAGCTATAACAAAGAGCCGTGTAACTTCCATTGCTTCACAGCGCAGCGCTTGCATCTCTGGATCGTTCCAGTGTTTTCCTGGACCAAAGCCATGCCATCTAGAAGATTGTTCTGTCTCCTCCTCTTTGTTTCTTTCGTTGAGAAAAGC
>CBJMBI010000749.1:0-2261 GCA_966427955.1 uncultured Ktedonobacterales bacterium | reverse complement strand
TGTCGAACCATAGTTAACCCATGGCCTACTTCAATTTTAACAGCCATGGGAACAAGAGTAAAGAAGAAAGAAGGTTCTAAAACCATGGCAAAATCAGACAAACAATCCCTCGCATTTTCTGTTCGTGAAGAAGACCTTGAAGAGTTGGAAGAACTCGCTTCAGACCTCCGTAACCGTGTACAAACTCATCACGACAATGGCAGGCTCTTTATGATGCAAAAGTACACTGAGATGCTAGCTGATGTCACTTCTGACATCAGAAAGATACGCGCTCGCTTTGACCGTGAGAGTATCGCCTCTATGCGCAAGATGCACAAGGAAGCCAAGGCATCGCAGCCTGCTGAATAATCGCTTGTGAGAGAGTGAAAATCACCAGACTGGCTCATGTTTTCGTGAGCCACTTGCGGATAGCCGTAAGCCAGTTACAAGCCACTCATAAGCCAGTTACAAGCTACAAGCTCGTTTTTCACTCTCTCATTTTTGACTTACCTCACATTTACCGATTTTTTACCCCCCGATTTATCAAAAATCAACGTACAGGACCACGAAAGGATTGAAGCGACTCATGTACGATAGCCAAGAGTTTGTAGACCAAGCTGAAACCATTGAAAGCGAACCAAAAACGGGACCAATGGAAGGCCTAAAAAGTTGGTTTAATGGCTGGAATGACAGACGCAAAAGTCAAGACCAGACCACACGATTTGACGAACGCGCCCGGGAGAAAATACACGACAAAGACGAGCGTTCTGCTCTCGACAAAATGCGCGACAAGGTAGCAGAGTTTGACGAAGACTACAAGGGCATGGGAGAACGTATACTCGGGTTCTTTATGCAGGTTGTAGGCTACGTCGGTCCATTTGTTCTTGTTATCTGGATAGGTTCAGACCTTGGCAAATACTTTGAAGACACTATGGGCACTATGTCAGCCTATGGGCTTGCCTACACCATGGAATGCATCATTGCTGCTTGTACCGTTGCGCTTGGTCGAGCGTTGGGAGAGATTGCCTCAGGTAGAGCCAATTGGGGGCGCATGTGTGCCATTCTGGCTATCTGGATTATCCTGAACGCTAGTTCGGCATTCGGGCTGTATCTGGTGATCACCAAAGGTGGCAACGTCTCTGGTTTCACTGAGTTTGTGATGATAGCCCGTGTGGTAGCCATTGCACTGTGTGACCTGGGTTGCGCAGCCGTCTTGATGTTCAAGGGCATGTCTCTACAGAAACATATTGAGAGCATTAGGAAAAGAGCGACTGCTATCGGTGAGCTAGCAGATGCACAGAGGCAAATTGAAGAGGCTGATAAGAACGCTGCACTCCGAGACCAGATGATGAAGGCCACTCTTGCGATACAGGAGGACCTGTCAAAGAAGATTGGTGAGGCTGTTTCTATGGTCATGTCGTCTATCATGGAACGCATGGAGAAGGCGTTGAAAGAGGACGACAAGAACGAACGCGGCTATGGGAGAAGGTAGAAGACTTAGAAGAGGCAACCCTACCCGCAAATACGTGTAGGGTATGAAAGAGAGGCACGTATGAGAGAGACTGATGTCCTACGCATGTTTCTAGCGAGAGCAGATAACTATGATGTAACAGACATCAAGCATACTCGTGGCCGTGCCTACTCTGTGGTCATGAAAGGCAAGGTCCACAATGCCGTGGTCTTGCTCTCATCATTCGAGTACTACGAACGTCAGTATCATATAGCAAAGGTTAAGCCAGACCTGATTATCTGCTATCGACACGATACAGTTTTACCTGTAGAGGTGCTATCTATGCGTGCTAGCAGGATTGCTAAGGCTTATGAGTTACCAGAAGAGATAGAGGACGTTGAAGAGCAGAGACATAGCAAGACGGGTTCCCGTGTCCTGCTAGGGATGTACATCTCAGGATTAAGACGAGCACAAGACATCATCCACGATAAAGACTTCCCAAAGTCGACTCGTAACCGCTATCTGCAGAAGGCTCGTGACCTTGGCAAGAGACGGCGAGGACGACCAGTTGACACTCAGAAAGCCGTATAGTGGCATGGATCAACTTATTGACATAACCTAAGCACAAAGGTATTCTGGACTGAGCACCTTTAGCGCGTGAGTTCTGTTACTGGATAGCTTCGTCAGTGATAGACCTGACGGGTCTAAAGTGGACCCGTAGTCTCATAGATCTATATCGACACAACCGCGACGGGAGTGCAGATATCCACGCGACGTGGCCTCAAAATCCGCGACGGATGAGAGATGAGAAAGAGTGAGGAAACTATGGTTT
>CBJMBI010000748.1:0-2264 GCA_966427955.1 uncultured Ktedonobacterales bacterium | reverse complement strand
TTCTCGTGAACGTGATGCTTTTCGTGCAAAGATCGATCAACTTACCAAAGAAAAAAGTGCTCTGCAAGCCTCTCTTGATCAAGCCACTAAGGAGAAGGCTTCTCTTGCTACTCAACTTGAACGTCTTCGTACTCCTCAAACTCCTCAGAGTGGATCATGAAAGAGTAGAGAATCTGAGCCTATATTACTTTTCTGTATGAAAATCTAACGTAAGATTAGTAACATGCAGATTATATTTTCGCGATAGAAAGGATACAAATTGCGTGCAGAGCGCTATCAATGCCTGCGAAAGTTAGGCGAAGGGCCAATGAGCGTTGTCTGGTTAGCATTGGATACCTCTACCCAAAATCTGGTTGCTCTGAAAATAATGACTATCACAGAGGACCACCAACGCAATCAGAAAGCTAGGCAGCGTTTCCTGCGTGAAATAGATATTGCCCGTTGTTTGCAACATCCACATATCTTGCCAATTCTTGACTATGGATCGATGCAGTATGAGAACCGCTACGTACCCTATCATGTGTCTCCCTATGTGTCTGCGGGCTCGCTTGCTTTGCTTATCCAAAGACAATCTCCCTGGCTGTATTGGTCATTATTGCAGACGGCGGATGTCATTATGCAGGCGGCTGAGAGTTTGTGGTATCTGCATTCGCAACATCCACCGATTGTACATGAGGATGTCAAACCTGGTAATTTCCTCTGTGAGATGGTAAAGCGTCCGGAGCGTGTAGTCCATCTTTATCTGTGCGATTTTGGCATCTCGTGTCGGATGCAGGATGCCCCAGTGAGGGCAGGCGAGTTGTTAGGTACCTTTCAATTTATGGCACCGGAGCAATTTAATCACGAGATCAATTGTGCTTCTGATCAATATGCGCTTGCCGTGATGGCCTGTCTATTGCTAACAGGAAAATTGCCAATCCAGGCATCAACCCATGATGCATATCCTGAGGCTCACTTGCATCAGCAGCCTTTGGCCCCCAGTAGATTGAATCCTGATCGCATCCAATATGCTGCTATAGATGAGATTGTATTGCGGGCTCTAGAGAAGCATCCTGACAAACGTTTTCCATCTATTATGGCTTTTGCTCAGGCATTGCATCAGGCTATTATGCACTCTACGCAAGAACAAACGATAGTTCAGGTTCAAAAGGATGATCTGTCTCAGGTCGGTACTAGATCTGTAAAAGAGAGCGGACTGTTACTGCCGATATCTTCTTTATCGTTGCAGCCAGAAATCTTGATTACACTCGATCCACCGGAAGCAGATAAATCTGGTATTCTCGATGAACCACTTCCTGAGAAACCTGTGAAGATTGCCGCTCCTTCTGCCAAAAATCAAGAAAAGCTATTTGTGCCGTTCAACTTAAAAGGTCCTGTACAAGTCTTTTTACCTACTCGTCCAAAGCTGTTTGCCTGGTCTGGTAGTGGCCATGGGGTAGCGTGTGTATTGTATGGGCATATTCCGCTGTTTGTGGACCGAGATGGGGGTATGCAGGGAATTCGCACATCTCAGACATCACAAGCAACAAATTTATGCTGGTCTCCAGATCAACGAACACTCGCAATAGCTGCCCATGGCGAAATACATTTCTGGGATACAGCGACTCAATCCGAGTTGCCGCTGGTTTTGCGGTTCAACGTGCACACGATCGATGGGCTGGATTGGTCTCTCAATGAGCAGCTTGCTGTATGGATAGAAGACCAAATCCTAATCTATCCGTTATCTCATGCATATCTAACAAGTTTTCAACCTCCTGTGCCTCGGTATCTTGCTACTAATGGATTGTATTGCGGCAATACAGGAGCGTTGCGCTGGTCTCCTGATGGCTCTGTCCTTGTTGCTGGTGCAAAGAGTGGGCACGTTGTGTGCTGGAGTTCTTCCAATCAACAAAATAAGACGTGGCAGGTTGCTGCTGTGGGGCAGAAAGTGACTGCCCTGGCTTGGTCTCCCGATAGCTCACTTCTGGTGGTAGCATTTAGAGATAGCCGTATAGTAGGCTGGGATGTCCATTCTCACCAGGAAGTCCTGCTCTGGAAGAATTTACCTGCTATGCCGCGCATGCTCAGTATTTCTACAGAAATGCGCATTGTCATAGCGTCCGGAGAGCATCGCTTGCTTTTGGGTACTCTTAGTGATGCATTTCCTTTGGGTGTATTACCAGGACAGCAGCTCGCCGTCTGGTCCCCACTCCGCTCGGAACTGGCTACCTTAGATGAGCAAAAAGAGCATGTACTTGCTTTCTGGCAGGGATAGCGCCTAGCAG
>CBJMBI010000747.1:0-2267 GCA_966427955.1 uncultured Ktedonobacterales bacterium | reverse complement strand
GTTACTGTTTTAACTGGGTTCCTGGGTTCTGGAAAAACGACTCTGCTTAATCATATCTTGACCGCTGAACATGGCAAGCGGATTGCTGTGATCGAGAATGAGTTTGGGGAGGTAGGCGTTGACCAGGATTTGGTGATCGGAGCTGAAGAAGAAATCTTTGAGATGAACAATGGCTGTATTTGCTGCACTGTACGCGGCGATCTGATCCGTATCCTCGGCAATTTGATGAAACGGCGAGATAAATTCGATTATATTCTGGTTGAGACGACGGGTATGGCTGATCCTGGTCCTGTCGCCCAAACTTTTTTCGTTGATGATGAGATGCAAGAAAAATTGAAACTGGATGGCATTGTTACCGTCGTCGACGCCAAACATGTTTGGGAGCATATCGATACGAGCAACGAAGTCAAGGAGCAAATTGCCTTCGCTGATGTGATTTTGCTCAATAAGATTGACCTCGTCTCTGCAGAAGATCTTAGTCGCTTGGAATCCCGCATTAAGAGTATGAATGCGGCTGCCAAAATCTATCGCACAGAACAGGCGAAGATTGCAATGGATCAGATCCTCAATATTGGAGGCTTCAATCTCGATCGTGCGTTAGAAACCGATCCAAAGTTTATGGAGCCCGAATATCCCTTCGAGTGGGCTGGTATTTACCATTTGACTGCAGAAACCCATCAACTGGCTCTACAGGTTGGCCCAGACCCTTCGATCAATCTTGCATTTTGCCCGATACAAGAAGCCACAGCGGATGCTCTCGAAGCAATCAAGATGGATGCGGTGCTACGCTTCTCAGAGGATGGAGAAAAATACCAAGCGGGTCAAGCTATCCAGGCATCATCTGCGGCACTACATACCCTCCAATTGAATAACCAGCCAGCAACTTTTCCTCTGATTATCAAGGAGCCCAGCTTGTACGTTCTCTACACCCAACACCATCCCAGCGAGTTCCAACTGGAATTGCGCAGAGCCAATGGTTTGCTTGATCCAATCCTGACGCATGAATACAAGCCCAAGCATGAACATGATGATGAGGTAACATCTGTTGGTATTGAGGTTCCTGGAGACCTGGATGCAACAAAACTGAATGCCTGGCTTGGCAATCTCCTGCGGACACAAGGTCCGGATATTTTCCGTATGAAAGGTGTCTTGAGCATCAAAGGCGAGGCTAATCGCTTTGTCTTTCAGGGTGTCCACATGCTCTTCGAAGGTCGACCAGATCAACCTTGGGGCAATAATCCGCGCCGGAACTCGCTCATTTTTATCGGACGCAACCTGGACAGGGCTCAGCTCAATGAAGGATTTCGCGCATGCCTCGCATAAAACCCACATCGAAACGCATTCTCGATCCCAAGTCTCTCCAGCAGTGGATAGCACAGTTGGATGACTACGTGAACTCACTCGCTTGGTCACCCGATGGAAAGTGGCTGGCCGCTGCCTCAGTAAGTGGTCCTATCACTATTTTTGCGGGAAAATCTGGGCAAGTACTTCATGTACTCGATGGACATGATTTTGGTACCTGCGAAGTTGGCTGGAATGCCAGCGGCACCACCCTTGCCAGTGTTGGACAGGATGGGCACGTCCGGCTTTGGGACCCCGAGACTGGGCAGGAGCGGTTCAAGCTCCCGGGGGGAGCAAGCTGGGTAGAACATCTTGCCTGGAGTCCTGAAGGTGACTTGCTCGCAACAACTGCTGGTCGGAAACTGTGTCTGTGGAATGGGGCTAATGGACAATTGCTTCAGGACTATCCTGATCATAGTAGCACTATCTCTGATGTCTCCTGGCAACCGGGTAAACAGGTGCTCACTTCAACGGCCTATGGCAGTATCACATTCTGGCAACCCGATCGCAATGAGCCAATACGCAGCCTAGAGTGGAAAGGCTCTATCCTGGTGATGGCTTGGAGTCCCGACGGTAACTATATCGCGACGGGTGATCAGGACGCCACCGTGCACTTCTGGATTACTAGAACTGGCCAAGACCTGCAAATGCATGGCTATCCAACAAAGGTTCGTGAACTTTCCTGGGATGGCACAAGCCGCTACCTAGCAACGGGAGGCAGCCCAACAGTGACGATCTGGGATTGTTCGGGGAAAGGGCCAGAAGGGAGCAAGCCCATTGAGCTGAAGGGACATACCACACTTCTGAGCGCACTGGCCTTTCAGCACCGTGGAAAACTTATTGCTTCAGCAAGCACAAATGGAACACTCATGTTCTGGCAGATTGACAAGCCCAAACGGCCACTCGTGCAGGCATCATTAGGATCA
>CBJMBI010000746.1:0-2269 GCA_966427955.1 uncultured Ktedonobacterales bacterium | reverse complement strand
CTTCCACCGCCATCAGCTATGATCAAAATACTTGAGGCTTGTGGGTAATGCATCTTTCCATGCACCTCCCACCAGTCTTTGACACAGTCGCAGCAAAACTCACTCGTGTCTTTGCTCGTATTCAGCGTCATATATCCTTCATTTCTTTTTGTGTCATATATCCCATGAGGAATAATCACTTCTTTTGCACTTGATAGAAAATCATGATCGTTCACGGCAGCTGCCTCAGTGCAATACCCTTTCCCTTCCCGATAGAAGTTGCCTACCGCCTCTTTTTTTCCGTCAGGGCAGGGTAGCCGTCTGAACATGGGATGTAGAAGCCGCAGCTGCCGCCCAGCGATTCTCCAGAGTAGGAAGGATCTTCTCACGCTTATGACGAAAGCGAAAGCGCTTGAGTTGCTCACTTTGTGCTGACGTTGTTGTTTTTCTTGCCTCTTTCCACTGTGCTGGATGTATGTGTCTAGCTAGTTCCTGAAATTGTTGCCACCTTTTGGGTTCTTTACACCACCATTCGTAGAAAGCGACACACCTTCCGTATTTAATGAGATAGGCATTCCAATTCTTTCTCCCACTGATACGTCGATATCTCGTTTTTAGTTTTCGAATACTTCCTTCCATCTCATTGTTGGTTCTGGGAAACCCTTTCAGATCATAACATTGGATCAAAGAGGGTCTTGCATTGGAGAGAACATGCAGAAAATGTTCCAGATACTCGCGTTTTTTCTGGCTTAATGTACCTTCTACTATTTCTTTTGCTAATTCGGCTCTCCAACGATCAAATCGCAGGCCTACCTCTTGATTGGTGACACCCGGTGATGCACTCACAACTGGCTCATGCTGCTCGGCCCAGCTGCCGTCTAACAGAGATTCTGCATCCAAAACCCATTGAAGCATATCCTCCACCTCCTCGAGTGATTCTCGCCACTTCTCACGCTCTTTGATTATATGCTTCAGACGATTCAATTTCTGCTGACACACGGGACTGACAGGCCCCCCTTTTCCTCCAGTCCGTACAAACTGGTTGCTACATCATCTAATACTTCCTTTGCTGCTAATCCTGCGTACTTAAAAGGTAACGTTCCATCCATGTTGAGGGCTGTTTGTATCCCCAATGCATAATCACCTAAAATATCGAGCTGTTCAATTTCTGCTTCTGTCTTGGGTCCCTTTTGGATATGGCTCTTTATTTGCTTTCGAACACTGTTTACTTTAGGCTGCATCTCCTTGCGCATCGCGGTCTGGATTTTGCGATCTTCTTCATAGGCAGGCTTGCTTGCCTCACGTAATACATGAAATTGACACACTTGGTGAGGAACATTGGGCCACAGCTCTTGTAATGCCTTCATTTCTGACTCCTGTGCATCACTTATCGTTCCCAGAACTGGAACCTGTAATTCTACCACCGGAGCCAAAATCTGCTTCATCACAGCAGTCTCTGAAGAGGTGACATTCGAGGCTTCGAGCACCCGGCCTGTCAATGCATCACGTACAATATACACAGTTTCATTCCCCTTATCTGGTTGAATACCGTCTATTGAGACAATAATCCCCTGATTCTCTTTTACCTGATTAAGCCACTCTTTATCTTCTTTCACGTCTGATGCGGAACGCAGAAGCGTACAGAAGGCGTCAAAGAGGTAGAGTACTTCCCGTCTCGAGATGCTCACGCCGAAGGGCGCTAACCTCTCACCGATCTGCTCATGCACTTCATCCACCGTCTGATGTTTCCCGAGGCGCAGTTGACCAGCCAGAATCACGATATCTAAGCCAAAGGTAAAACGTGGCAGGGCTAGTGCATCCGCTGCTGCACTGCGGTAGGTACGCCCTTTTGCCTTACACTTGGGATTCTTACAGCGATACCCTCCATGCGTTACTTGGATCACTCCATCCAATGTGATCACTTTCCTCTCTGTTATCGTTACTGCTCGTTTGAGTGTTCTCTGGCACTCAGGACACTTATGAAAATCTGTTCTATAAAAACGCTTTGTCACCTTCTCATAGCTTCTTGCTTTCATTTGTCTTTTCCCTCTTGCTCTCTCTTTCTTAACTCCTTCTCTCTGCCCTTTATCACTCCTGTCAAGACGGCTCAGTTGCTCCTCAGGTTTATGATAGTCTGTACTAAGAGAGATTGATTGTGCTGACCGTCAAGCTTTGTGATTATCAAGGCGGCTTCTCTATTGGTCGTTGTACGGATTGGATCATTTGAATCTAATTTCTGTATAAAGCAAATATACCCGAGCTTATCGAAATAATCTACCGCATTGGATAG
>CBJMBI010000745.1:0-2275 GCA_966427955.1 uncultured Ktedonobacterales bacterium | reverse complement strand
TCAACTAGTAGCTGGGCTGTATGCAGTCTTCTTGGTCGGAGTGTGCATACAGCCCAAGCTATGCCGCTTCTTGTATTGGCTGTTTCTTCAGTTCTTTGATCATCCAAGGCTCTTCAATGACACGATCTATCAGCTTTACATCTCCCATTGCTAGGAAGTGCTTTCTCTCCAGTTCAAATTTTTCTCCCTGGATATTCATCGTTGTCATGTACTTATAGAGTGTCGCTCTTTTAATGCCAAGGTAATCACAAGCTTCTGCATAATCAAGGTATGCTCTCCCAGCATACTTATTCTTATCAGCTTTCTTTTGCTGGGGCCTGTTTCCCACTTTTTACCTCCTTATGATTTGACTGTAAACCTAGTGGTTACTGTCTGCAATGAATAATAACATATTTTCCTGAAGTTTGTCAATCTCGTCACTAAACCTATTGACTTTTGTCTGCAAAGTGTCTATAATAGAAACAGTTGAGAGAGCACTAAACAAAAGGAGAGCAAGCAAATGGCCAGCAAGAAACAGCAGAAACAACTGACAGTCCTGGTAAGGTACTACATCAAGAAGGACTATGCACCTAAGGGATTACATGCGGGTGACATCGTTCTCTATGTAGAGAATGCAGAGGGAAAGCGTTACTATACTACATTGAGACGCAATAAGGCGCATAGCTGCACTTGCGTTGGTAATGCTGAGTATGGGCGTAAGTGCTACCACATCAAGGATCTTGCTCTAGCTGAAAATGCGAGAATTGCTGCTCGTAAAGCTGCCAAGATTGCTCAGTCAGAGGACAAGTTGCCTACTCAGGAGGTTGTCTCTCTGAACGACAAGCGGCGTGACATGCTAGACGCGGCTCTCACAACGAATAGTGGTTTCTCTCTGTTGAAAGTTAGTTAGAAAGGACAAGTCATGCAGTGCAATTCATGCAAAAATGATGTTAAACCAGAAAACGTTAAAGTGCGAGAATGTGTTTATACCATCAGTGGGGAACAGATCACTATAAAGCGTGAATTATGCCCTCGTTGCTACGCAAAGTACGAGGCGCTGGAGGCGCTAGGCAAGAAAGGATAAATCATGAAAGAGAAGCAGACCGTCTACTTGGTCAAAGTGTCTGGACACCCTGGGCACGGCGGTAGGTTTGGGAAAGAGGAAGATGCAATTAAGGCGCAAAAGCTATTAGCACGGATCTACAAGAAGGTCCGTATAGTGAAAAAGGCGAAATGATGTTTGAAGAGCAGAGTGTAACAGTTTCTATGAAATGTTACAGAGATGGCAACCCTGTTTATGTAGACTTTTCGGGTATTGCTAAAAATGGCCTACTTCTGCACAAAGATCTGGAAATGCCAAATCGCTACACTATCTCGCATATTGCTACAGGCCTTACAGTTTTTGCACGGTTTAGGGTTAGCCAGAAACGTGCACTGGCATTTCTCGAAGAGCTGTCAAGGCTCTTGGACTGGACAAAAGAAGAGCCATTTGATCCAGCATATACACGGGATACACACGATAAGGTACGCGAATTAGCGAAGTCTATCTACAAGTAGTGTGGATGGAAGGCTCGGGCTGAAACAAGCCTTCCCTAATCCTGGGGTAAAAGAGAGGCCGGTGTCGAAGGCCGACCTCTCACAAGAGAGTATAGCAGAAAGGTAAAGATCATGCAGAGCGTATTCACTGAAGTTGAAATTAAAAACCTAGACCAAGACCTAAATCCCCTGCTCATCTCAGAGCGCAAGGGTGGCGGTGGAAGTATCCTCAAACATATTGAGGGGCATAATGCCATTGATCAGGCTAACAGATTGTTCGGTTACGGCAACTGGGGCTACAAGGTCATCTCTTGCAAGCCTGTCAATCTCATCGATCCTATGTCAGGGGAAGCAATCGGAGTCACCTATGAGGCTGAAGTAGAGCTACAGGTCAGGGATTGTATACCAGTAAGTGATGTGGGGCAGCAAGCTTGCTCAGTCTGGAATGTGGAGGACGTGGTGATGTCCCGTCGTAAGAAAGATGATGATAGTCCTATCCAACGATGGGAAAAGCAAAATGCTAGTCGTACAATCGTTGACGCGCATGAGGTGGCACGTAAAGGCGCGGTAACCGATGCTATGAAACGGTGCCTGCGGACATTCGGCTCTCAATTTGGCAATGGTCTCTATGGGGATGGGAAAGTCCCTCAGATCGATGCAAATGCTATCTCTGAGGATCAGCTCAAGACCGATTGGGCACGCGCTTATAACATTCCTGAGAAGGAAATAGACAGCCGATGGCCTAAGTTCAAAGTGTGGG
>CBJMBI010000744.1:0-2275 GCA_966427955.1 uncultured Ktedonobacterales bacterium | reverse complement strand
GCCTCAATGCTCACGAAATTTTCGCCGAGATGATCTTCCAAGTGCCGTCTGACTGCTGTCCTACAAGATAGTATCCCTTGTAGGTCGTCTGCTGATAGGAGGTTGATGTGGCTATGAGAGTGAGGTTTATCTGCACAGTGCCATCACTTCGCTGGACGATATCGCCAAAGGTGTAGGTGTCATAGCTGGTATCGGCAAAGCCATTGGCGAAATGTTGATAGGTGTCTGGATAGTTGAGCCACAGATCATAGGCAGTTTGGTAATCCTTGTTATTGATCGCGCTATAGTAATGATCGATGACCAACCGTGCTTGTTGCTCAGGGCTGGCAGAGGGTTGAGCTGCGCGTGTCGGCAGAACCGGAACTGGAGTCGATGCCAGGGAGGCTGGTGAAAGAGATATTATCTGTGGAACAACAGAGCCCCGTCTCACCATTTGGAGAAGCCGATTGGGTCCTACAACGAGCATCGCAATGGTTATTCCTACCAAAAATATGAGGAGTAAGACCGAGAGTCTTGTCCAAATCTTGGTCTTGCGCGGAGAGGATGATGGTGGGTAGCTAGGACCTGGAGGAAAGGTAGAGCTAGGATAGAGTGGTTGCTGAGTCGTAGTATAATCTGGAGATAATGCTTCCTGAGTCTGAAGAGAATCCATGTTGGTTTGGGGCCTAGAGTCTGGAGGGGGATAAGGAGCTTGTGTGTAGTATCCAGGGAATGCCCCACCCTCAGTAGTTAGTGGAACGGGTATGTTTTTACCTTGTTCGACTGTCTGTGTCTCGCTGTGAGAGTTTGGCTCCTGTACAAGTTCCGGTTTGGAGAGGGAAGAGATCTCAGTGAGTTGTGTCTTGCCAGAAGTGGAGATGAGAGTAGAAGCATCAGCATTTGAATCTGCGGGCTCCCAACTAGATGCGACAAGAGAATGGCAACGTGGGCAGGTTGTTGTCGCTTCAGGAGGGAGAAGAAAGCCACATTGACCGCAAAAAGCCATAGAAACTGCCTGCACCTTCTAATTCTGATCCACTTGCATTTATGCTAGCTTGACCCGTATCTTCTTGGTGACACTCTCAACCCCCTAGAAGGGGTTAAAGAATATGCGGATCTCATTATAGCATAAGGTCGGTCTACCATTCTCAACTTGGATGGTATCCTTGGGGTGTGCGTCTTTTTTTCGCTGACATAAGCCCCATGAACATATGATTCATTCCCATTTTTCCTCATATGATCCTACTTTGTTGGATATTTCAATGTTACAGATTTAAATATGCTATCGTTATAGATAGTAGAGAAGATTGAAAGAACGTCCGCCTGTTCCTCCACGGACCTAGAACAAATCAGCAACGCTTCATGCAGGCATCAGGAAACGCCGCATGCTCACAAGACCCGAGAAACACAGATACTCCTTTCGCTGATCAGTGGCTAGTCATGAGCTATCTCCATGGTCTTGCAAGTGCGGCAGATCTTTTGATCAAGGTTGGCTGGTCATGAGGACACCGCAGTCCCTTCACCATCTCAGAATAGCTCTGATATTGGTCCTCAGCGTGCTTGTGTTGGGGACAACAGGTTACATGCTCATCGAGAATCTTTCGTTGATTGATGCACTCTATACGACCATTAGTATGATGTCAACGGTCGGCACGATGGTACGTCCATTATCTTTCGCTGGCCGATTGTTGACGATTGGGGTGATTGTTGTGGGAGTCGGGTCACTGTTTTATACCTTTGGGGTGGTGATGGAATTCTTCATCGAAGGACATTTCAATGAACAGATCAGGAAGCACTTCATGGAAAAGAAAATCGCGAGGTTGCACCATCATTATCTGGTGTGTGGCTTTGGACGCGTCGGTTCGCGAATTGTTGAGGAGTTAGTGGCCGCCCATCAACCTTTTGTGATTATTGATGAGCAGGAAAGCACTATTCGTATCTGCTCACAACGGGGCTATTTGGCGCTGCAGGGAGATGCAACCAGCGATGCTCTACTGTGTCAGGCAAGGATCGGACAAGCTAAGGGGGTGCTAGTAGCAACCGACAATGATGCACACAACCTCTCCGTGACGCTCTCAGCACGTCATCTCAATAGGGATGTCTTTATTGTGGCACGGGCCAACCATGATGAGACCATGGCCAAGCTCGAACTAGCGGGAGCCAATCGGGTCATTTCTCCTTATGCCATTGCAGGGCACCGTATGGCAAGTCTGGTCATTGAACCTGGAGTGGTCGAATGTGTTGAAATGCTGACCAAAGCTGGCGGTGTAGAATTCGCTGTTGAGGAGGTCATCAT
>CBJMBI010000743.1:0-2278 GCA_966427955.1 uncultured Ktedonobacterales bacterium | reverse complement strand
GTACTGCACAGGCTATTGCAGCAGCTCTAGAATTTGATCGTAGAAAGCAAGGGCTTCCTGATTTTGTACCGTCTAGGCTGTTCATCTACTACTTCACCAGAAAGCTTGAAGGGACTGTTTCTATTGATGCGGGTGCCACACTTAGAGATACAGCTAAGACTGTAGCAAAATTAGGAGCATGTCCTGAATCAGAGTGGCCTTATGATGTTTCTCAATTTGCAGTCAAACCCTCTGTTCAATCTTCAAAGGACGCTCTGTCAGATCGCGCCTTATCCTATCAGAGAGTGGCTCGTAATCTCAGCCAAATGCAGGCCTGTCTAGCAAGCGGATATCCCTTTGCATTTGGAGCAACCATCTATGAAAGTTTTGAGAGTAATGCAGTGGCTAACACAGGCATAGTTCCCATGCCTAGCAACAATGAGCAAATTTTGGGAGGTCATGCATTATTGGCAGTTGGCTATGATGCATCTAAGAAATGGTTTATAGTTCGAAACTCGTGGGGATCGTCTTTCGGAGACAAAGGACATGTATATATGCCTTTTGAATACTTGCTTGATCAGGGGTTATCGTCCGACTTCTGGACTATCAGGCTAGTAGGTTGATTCATAGAGTGGGTATACTTCATGTATACCCACTCCTAAATTCCCTACAACAATTTCATCTGGACAATTCTTATGGACGGTTCCCTATTTTCCATCCTCTCGGCATAGTCTAGAAGCTTTCTTATCCGATAAGGAGACTCTTGCAGCATTCCATAAGCAGCATTGCATGTTGAGCATAAAAGAGCCCTAACATCTCCTGTATTATGATCATGATCAATTGCTAATGATCTAATCCCTCCTTGGGCATTGCGAGAAGTCTCTGGTTGCCCACATGCTGCACATACGCCACCCTGTTCAGCAAACATCCGGTCATATTGGTAAGGAGTTATACCATAAAAAGCTTTTAAGTTTTGCCTTCGATACCTTTCAGGAGACATTTTACTTCTTTGCCTTTTGTTAAGACAAGCTTTACATTTTGATGACAATCCATCAGAGGCACGTTTTTCTAGTCTAAAATCTGGAAATGGCTTCCATGATTTGCATCCGGGGCAGAATTTTTTATAGGGGTTGCACTGAGGAGTAGAATTAGAATACAATAAAGACATGGAAGAAATCGCCTTTCTTTCATCACGCCTCCGGTTGTTGGTAGCAACGCGGGGGCAAAACCATATTTAGTTGAGATTATTATACCACAGATGAGCTTGGGAAGCCAGTTTGTGAGGCAATCTAGCTTCTGATTTCTGGGTGATCAAGACCGTAGGTTCCTGAGCAGGAACGTTTGGGCCTAGGCAACTCACCTAGGCCTCTGTACTCAGAGCCCTCACCAGTATCTCAGTGGCTTCCCTCTCTCCCACAATGCCCTTCAATCGCTCATGCAATTTCCCCATGTTCTCCATCCGCACCGTGATTGTCTCATGCCGTGCTACTTCAGCATATCCGTTCATCGCTAGTCGAGCCGCTTCACATTCGGCATCTAGCTGTGCTTTAAGTCGAGCTACCTCACTGTGATTTCCTTGCATCACACATTCCCTCTCATGTAAATATCTTATTTGCCTATTCTAACACATTTGCCCACGACCATACATCTACTGTGCTGGTGTGATAGCCCGAACTCGACTATTCTACACGGTAAAATGCAGGATTGCCGTGTCAGCAAAGAAGCTATTTGGACAACGACTCGTCCACTTGCGTGTAGAGCGAAAAATAAGCCAGGAAGAGCTGGCCTTTCGTGTGGACGTGTCAACCATGACGATCAGACGTTGGGAGCACGGCGAGTACGGACCTGAATTCAACAGGCTAGAACTCATAGCTAACGCCCTAGGGGTCGAGATACGGGATCTTTTCGACTTTAGGGAGCAACCAGACTTGTAAAACACAGAATAACTGCATATAGATGAGCTTACTTCATAACGAGACACGGTTATGAAGGTTTCAGCACGTCCTCAACCAAATCTCTACCAAATCTCTACCATTTCTCAACGCAAAAACTAAGGTATTTCCCCTAAGCCTCATGCATAATAGATATGCACAAGACGCGCAAATCATCCAGAAATTTGTTACACAATCCAGAAGAGTAGCAGGGAGGAAGTCAATGATGACTTTAATTATTTCACACGCAGCCCCATCCATACATGCATATATGTCCTCACACTCGCAACGAGTACGACATGACCATACAACAGTGACGAGTTTACGAGATTTTGACGCACTCGATTTGACCTAAACCCGCTTCCCCG
>CBJMBI010000742.1:0-2278 GCA_966427955.1 uncultured Ktedonobacterales bacterium | reverse complement strand
TTTCAGTTTGACATTTCTATTATAGGACGCGGCAGGGACGATAGTACAGAAGGGCAGACAGTGTAACCACAGCGGTTGCGGCACGTTATTAAACATGGTCTTGTTTGCTTATCCTATTATGGACTTAGGGGCAAGCTGGACTTTTCTCATGTGTTTGAAGGATACATGTACTGCTTCCAATGTTGCTAGGGCCAGTTTTCCCAGGCAACCAGTGGAGGTTTGGGTGTTCTCATCAAAAATGCCTCTCCAATTGGGGACCAAGAAAAAGGAGGCGGCGTTTTTTTTCCCATGGATAAATCCAAGGGTTTCTGTGCCGCAAAGTTGTAATGAAAACAAATGAAAATGTGATGGAAGTGCTCGTTCCAACAAAGATAGATACTTCTGCTCTTGTGAGTCCCAGGTCAGTTGCCTTTCGTAGCCACCTTGCTGGAGTTCTGTTCTCTCCTGTGTGGTTCTGTTTGTTGTTAGCATTGTGTGTACGAGTTTGGCTTGTTATCCATACCCATGGTTTTATGGATGGTGATGAAGCTCTACTTGGTGTGCAGGCTCAGCATATTCTCCAAGGTGAACGTCCTATCTATTACTATGGTCAGCCTTACATGGGGAGTCTAGAAGCTTATCTTGTAGCTCTTATGTTTTGGCTTACAGGTTCTGCTTTGTGGGCATTGCGTATTGTGCCGATCATTCTCTCGTTAGGAGTAGTGTGGCTGACGTGGTGTCTGGCTGGTGCACTGGCTGATGGTGCGAAGCTTTCGTCTACTACCAGACGCTGGTTTATGACGGTAGCAGCTTTACTGGCTACCTTGCCTCCTCTCTATGATCTGGTGATGGAGCTGCGTACCTGGGGAGGCCATATCGAGATTTATATTGTGATGCTCTTGTTGCTCTATGCCATGTTGCGTCTGACACAGCGTTGGGATATGGGGGCTTTGGGGTGGGAAATCGCTGTGCGCTGGGGTGTCATTGGCTTTCTTGTGGGTGTTGGAGTTTGGATTTATCCCCTAGTTTCTTCAGCCGTACTAGCAATGTTTATTTGGATTAGCGTATTCTTTCTCAGGCGGGTTAGTCCTCACTTACGCAAAGATGTGCAAGATCTTTCTCATCCTCTCTCGATGCACATGCGTAATTTGCTGCTTTCGCTGACTGCTCTACCCACTTGCCTTTTAGGGTTTGCGCCTGGACTCTATTGGGGTATGCAGAACCAATGGGCAAATGTGCTCTATCTTTTTGCTCCTGGCAGTGATAGTGGAGCTTCTTTCCTCAAACATCATGATCGTCTAGCGATTTTGGGCGGAACTGTACTACTTTATGCCAGGTGCATTGTACCGGAGGTGATAGGAGGTTCTTTGCCTTCCGAGCCTATTACTTTATCTAGCGCTGGCTCTTTCCAGCTGCTCACTATATTGGGGATAGCCAGCATTATAGTTGTGGCAGTTTTATTTATTCTTTCCTGCTTATTTCGTGAAAATGCATTTTTCATGTCTATCCAATATCTGTCAGCTCTCCCATTGCTTTTTGCTAGCTGCACAATTTTTGTCTTCTGCTTTTCTAATGCTGTTGGAGGGAGTATCTTTCAGCCTTGTACCCGTGATGGTGTAGGACGCTATGCTGCGCCAGTTTTACTGGCTTTACCCTTTATTGGAGCAACGCTATGTACGTCAATTTTTCTCTATCTTCAAAAGAGGAAATTGCGGAGACTGACTAGAGATGTGATTAATGGGCCTGTACAGCCAGTATCTTCTGAGTTCCGTTCTCGTAGGCCTGCAAATCTGGGATTAAACGCCCTAGTGGTCTTTCTCCTGGTTTATCTAGCGATGGTCGGCAATACGTATATGAAAAGCGACTCTCGTTATGTATTTCAATCCTTCACTTGTCTTTATGCTCCTTCGGACAATGGGCCAATTATCTCCTATATGCAGCATGAGCATATTCACTATGTTTGGGGAACGATTACGCTTGGCAATCCTATTATGTTTGAAACCCGCGGTGATATTATTGTCTCCGATCCTCGGATTTTTACTCTAGGCGCTCTTAATCGTCTTCCTCAAAATGCCATGGCAGTGAAACATGCGGACCGTGCTAGTCTGCTTGATATGGTTAGGCGTACAGATCGCTATCCTGCCACACTTAAAGCTCTAGATCAAGCTGGTGTGAAATATCGTGTTGCTCGTTTCCCAACTGAGCCGGGGAATATGGAAGTGTTGGTCATCACGCCCTTGAATCGAACGCTCAAGCCGTCGGAAGCGGGGTCTCTGGGCTTGTGGAAGCTACTCTGCTA
>CBJMBI010000741.1:0-2280 GCA_966427955.1 uncultured Ktedonobacterales bacterium | reverse complement strand
CAGCAAGGTGCTGCCTAAGACAATTGTAGATGCTTGCTACATGTAGAGACTATGTTTAGAGTGTTTCAAGTCAATTTCATAGGGAAGTCTTAATCCTTTTGTGCATAGTCTCCAATTTCTGTGCAACCTCGACAAAATACTGAATGGTGTGGGGATTGCTCATGGCATCGGTACTGACCGCCTTCTCTACAGGTATGCCCATGAGCAGCTTCTTAATTGGTACCTCCAGTTTCTTGCCGCTCAGCGTCCTAGGTACTTCGGGGATCGTCAGGATTTCGTCGGGGACATGATGTGGCGAGATCGTAGTGCGTAGTTTCTCTTTGATCTTGGCTTTGAGAGCATCATCTAGTTGCACATCTCCTCTTAAGACGACAAACAGTGGCAAATAGTAGCCTCCATGTGGTAGTTCAATGCCTACTACAAGACTATCAAGTACTTCAGGCAGGCTTTCTATAACGCGATAAATCTCACTGCTGCCCATCCTAATACCTGCGCGATTAATGGTCGAATCGGAGCGTCCATAAATGATAGCACTACCCCTTGGCGTAATCTTAATCCAATCGCCGTGTCGCCAGATGCCGGGGTACACAGAAAAATAACTATCCTGGTGGCGCTGATTGTTTGTATCATTCCAGAAGAAGAGCGGCATCGAAGGCAATGGTTCTGTGATCACCAGTTCACCAACCTCGTCAATGAGTGGGTGTCCCTGTTCATCAAAAGCTTCGATTTTTGCGCCCAGGCTGCGGCATTGCAACTCGCCTGCGTAGACGGGCAAGAGGATTGAACCATTGACGAAAGCAGAACAAACATCGGTTCCTCCACTCATAGATGCGACCCAGAGATCCTCTTTGACATGCTCATACAGCCACTGGAAACCCTCCGGCGGTAGTGGTGAACCAGTTGAGCCAATTCCCAAGAGCTTGTGCAGATCAAACTGTTTGCCTGGCTCAATGCCAGCTTTCATGCAAGAAGAAATATAGGCTGCGCTGGTACCAAAGAGAGTCATCTTAGTATCATGAGCGAATTGCCAGAGTGTATTCAGATCTGGATAGCCTGGGGAGCCATCATAAAGCAGAACGGTTGCTTCAACCAGCAGGCCACTAACCAGAAAGTTCCACATCATCCAACCAGTTGTCGTAAACCAGAAGAAGCGGTCACCCGGTTTCAAGTTCCCCTCTAAAGACAGGTTCTTGAGATGTTCCAGCAAGATTCCGCCATGACCTTGAACAATAGCTTTAGGTAAGCCTGTCGTACCGGAAGAGTAGAGTATCCAGAGGGGATGGTCAAAAGGAACCTGTTCGAAGACAAGTTCACCTGACTGAGTGAGTATCTCTTGCCAGTCAATGGTATTGGTCAGCTTGCCGGGCTCAAACTGTTTGTGGAGATACGGTACCAGGATGGTTTTTTGCAAAGAAGGCAGAGCATGCTGCAATTCAGTGATAATAGGAAGTCGGTCAAAACTTTTGCCGCCATATTGATAGCCATCTACTGCAAAGAGTACTTTTGGTTCGATCTGCTTAAAACGATCGATCACGCTACTCGTCCCGAAGTCGGGCGAACAACTAGACCAGATGGCTCCCATACTAGCACAGGCCAGAAAGGCAATAATCGTTTCAGGAATATTGGGCATATAAGCTACAACACGATCTCCACGTTGCACCCCCATGGCCTGCAAAGCTTTGGCTACCGAACTTACTTTCTGCCGCAGCTCATCCCAGGAAACTTCAACCAGTGGATGGCGTTCTGAACGGAAGAGTAAAGCTGGTCGCTGGTCAGAACTATTGCGAAAAATGTGCTCTGCATAATTGAGTTTGGCTTCAGGGAACCATGAAGCACCGGGCATGGTATGAGTTGTTAACACCGTCTTATAGGGGTGGGAAGCTTTGATGTGGAAGAAGTCCCAGAGAGAGGCCCAGAAATCTTCCAGATGGGTTACGGACCACTGCCAGACCTCTTCGCGTGTCTGGAAGTGGAAGCCTTTTGCTTGCTTGAGCCATTGTAAATAGCGAGTGATGTTGGCCTGTTGTTTCATCTCGGTTGAAGGTTCCCAGAGGGGGAGATCATTGCTAACCATAATAAAAGCAGCCTTTCCTTCTCGTTGCAGACAATTACTCTGGTCATCCAAAACACAAGGGGTCTCGTACTCAACACTTCATGTAGCCTCTAGTATATCATTGATAGTTAGTAGACTGCTTAGGTCGAAGAGTTATGGCACGTAAAGCGGGGGTCGTGTTGAACCTTTTGTAGGTTGCGGCGTAATATTAGGATAGATACAATTTT
>CBJMBI010000740.1:0-2281 GCA_966427955.1 uncultured Ktedonobacterales bacterium | reverse complement strand
TCTCCTCATTTCCCTCTTCTGTACCCCCTTCAAATCGCGTCTCAATCTCGTCCAAAGCATGCAATTGTATGGGTTTAATCGGGTCTGTTTGAGGCTCGTTTTCACCCCTGACTTTTGCCAGTAACCTATGCTTTTGATCCTCTCTCAGACGGGCTAACTGTAGCTGCTGAGATCGGATTGCATCCACCTGGGCAGCAAAGTTTTGAGTACCCGTGCTCTCTTCAATGGACTGGTAAACGAGCGACTGAGCATAGGCACCCAGGACCGCTTGGTCAAGAACCTGCTCAACATGAGTAGATGCCGCGTTAATCATCTTGTGGTTGAAGCTGTCATAGACATTGGCTTCGGCTGCCAATCTGAGAAACGAGTCATGCTTAAGAGAGTCTTTGATCAGCTCAGCATCCCGTTTCTTGTGGAGTTCTCCAGAGACGACCGTGCAACTCACCAGACACGACAAGAAGACACTCAGTCCGTTGCTCAAGTATGGGTTATCTACACTTTTGAACAGGATGTCTATAGCAAACTTTTCACAGACAATCGAAATCAGAACTCCAAATCCGATCAGGACAAAGATCCACCAACGGCCTGCGCTGACCTCTTTGATATCTTGGTCTAGCTCAGCTTTCACATCGGCTGGCACTGTTTCTCCCTTGCTTCTCTCTTTGTAGTCATTGCGTAGATCATTCTCTCTATCCAGAGAAGCCCTAAGCTTTGCAGCATTGGTTAGTGTCATCTTTGTGACAAGTGCTGCCATTAGAGCCCCGATAACCGCAAATAGAGCAATGGTCATTGGGTTCTGATGTCCTCCTACCACAGCAAAGGTAAAGCCAGCTACAACCAGTAACAGCTCTAGCAGGATAGCCAGCATGCTACCAGCCGATACAAAGAGCCCTGTTAGCCTCTGCTGTGTCTGGTAGACGTTGGCTATGGTAGTATTAAGCTTGGGTAGTTTTAGTTTCATCTTGTTCTCCTTTCTGGGAAAGAGGTCTAGGCAGGCACCTAGACCTTCTTGTTTGACTAAATTCCTTCTTCGTCTAGAACCTGCTTGATCTTCCCCCAGGCCTTGTTATTCCAAGATTTGTCCATTTTATCGAGGGACTCAACAAGCTTGCTTCGATTGACTTTCTTCTGACCACTCTGCTCTAGCTGAGCATATGCGGCCCCTAGAATGACCTGTCTTTCCTGGTGAGAGACTTCTATTTCCTCACGTATCTGGTGAGTACTTACAGTGTCCTCACAGGGCTTGCAGAGCAGGTTCACGCCACTCACCAACTCACCTGTGTTTCTGGAGCTGTGCTCAAAACTGAGGTTTTCAAAAAAATTAGGTGAGCCGCTCTCAACCACTCGTCCCCCATCAATAAAGGCCCTCAGATCATCCACCGTCGTGTTTGGGATGGCTGCGAGCACGGGCTTGGACCAACGAGACACATCCATAACAGCCACACCAGGGCCTGCGCCCTTGAGTGCAGGTAACAGGCTGTCAATCTCCTCTTTCTGGAGTCCTGCCATACGAGCGTGCATATTGCAGCTCTCGAACACAATACGGCTGCTCATGTTGTCCCTGGTCAGAGTGCTCAGAACTTCAGCAGGAAGAGCCTGACCCGAGAGGATCACATAGCAATTCCACTTTCTAGCCTCAAGCACAAACTTCTTGAGCAAACGAGACGGACGGTAGAACTGATCGTACTCAAGCAGAGCATTAGCATCTTCTTCGTCTTTTTTGCTTTTGCTGAGCTGCTTGACTTCTTTCACGCGTGCATCCTCATAATCCTTAATCACTGGCATCTCATCCACCAGCAAAAGGAGAGGATGCATTGTCTTCTTCTGCTCCTTCCAAAGCTTACGCCTCTGCTCAAGGATGCTGTGAAGTTTGGGACAACTGTTCTCAATGTCCCCCAAATCATCGCAATAGTTGAGCCCATAGGCCAGCTCGTTAAGACCGCTATGTGGGTCCCAAATCCACACTTCAGCACCTGCCTTTAGCAGGATGAGGATGTAGTACAGGAGCGCCGTGCTCTTGCCTCGTCCTGGTTTCCCAACCACACACATACTCAGCAGGTCTGTCACCGTGCCGAACACAGGACCTTCCTGGGTGTAGCAGAGTACTAGCTTCTGGTCTGTAATGAGGCTATCAACCTCAGCATACACAGGGGCTTGTGGTATCACAGGTGCAAGCAATGCGTTTTGTGTTTGTGCCGCAATCTCTTGAACCTTTGCCATACCAGACTTGAGATAGGGGTTTTTTGCATCTATCGCAAAGCCATGAACGTCATTCTTGTAA
>CBJMBI010000739.1:0-2289 GCA_966427955.1 uncultured Ktedonobacterales bacterium | reverse complement strand
TTGTTCTGTACTCAGCAGTCCCGTAAGACCACTGGCTAGTCAACGCTTGACGTTTTCGTTTCGCTGTAAGCTCGTTCGTGCTTACATGAGTAAGTATACCTTAGCTAAGTCAACGTGTCAAGGGTTTTTTGAACCAATTTTTTGACTTTGATAAGTCAATAGAAAATTCCTTAGCTAAGTCATAAAATCATTGACAAAATGACTTAGCTAAGGTAATATAGGAGTATCAATTATACAAAGGAGGTGCCGTGAGTCAAGATATGTGGATTACAGCAGGGACTGCCGCAAAGATCTTAGAGGATAGATTTGGGCGTCCCGTCCGTGTTGACTACGTAACCAAGCTCGGAAGGCTTAAGAAATTACGTAAAAAAGATATGGGGAGCAGAATAGTGCTCTACAATCGTTACGACGTAGAACACGTAGAGATTAAGTTTAGGAAGCCAAAACCAGAAACAAACCCTGAGCCATCGATGAGCAATCAGAAACTACCTGACGCGGCCTAGCCCCTGGCATAGTGTGGCAAACAGCCTAGGAAACTGAACACACTATGCCCACAAGCTAGCATTCGCAAACGAGACGCAACACATCAGTTTCAGATGTGGTAGATCCGTTTTGCATTAAAACTAGTATAGCATAGGCGCAATTGCACAAGTCAACCAGATTTTTAGGAGGAATACTAATGGACAATGACCAGACTTGGAAAGGGTTAAGCTTCCCTAATGAACATTTCTTCAAAGTCCCCAATGACTTCATAGAGGCTATGGCAAGAATTGACAACATGTCAGAGCTAAAAGTAATCCTTTACGTTATGAGGCATACATGGGGTTTTCAAGAGTTTGATGCTCATAAGAAGATAACCGCTGATGAATTTGCGTATGGGAGGAAGCTCAGAAACGGGGAGAGGATGGATAGTGGCACAGGATTAAGCGATAGATCAGTAAAAGACGGGGTAGCTAAAGCTGTAGCCCATGGTTTTCTAGAATGCGAGACAGACAAGAGAGATCTAGGAAGGATCAAGAAATCATACCGTCTCAAAATCAAGAAAGGGGATGAGCTACAAGAAGATAAAATAGAGGAAACACTATTATCAAAGCTCAAATCTATGGCATATGAAGAATATCTTCAAACTCCAGAATGGCAAGAACGGCGCAAGAGAGCCTTAAAAGCCGCTAAATATCGATGCCAAGTCTGTTACTCAAAGGATAATTTAAATGTACACCATAGGACTTATGAGAGATTAGGAGAGGAGTTACCTTCTGATCTTACTGTCCTGTGCTATGAGTGTCATGGACTTTTTCATCACAATAGAACTCTATCTGACTAGGGCGTATTGCCCTAGTCCCTTCTTTACTGTCCCTCCCTAAAGATTGAAGGTGTTTCATGGACGACAAAAAGGGTCCTCAAAACGGTAGTTATACGCAAATCCCTAATGTATTTTTTGATACTTGTGATTTACCTGAGAGCGCTCAGATACTCTATTTAAGATTATATAGACACATTGCATATAAGGATGACCGTAAGTTCGTAGGATCAATCAGGAAGCTCAGCAATCTTGTACGTCTCTCAAAAAGCACTGTAGACCGCATGACAAAAGTACTGGAAGAGTCTCGCCTGATTAACATCTGCTATGAGTTGAGCCAAGAGCAGGACACCAAGATCATGGGGATCACCATTAATCCCCATGAATTGTGGCTACTGAATAAGCAGCACTATGAAGATAAAGATGTCCCAAATTGGGATAAAACTATGCCTCCTGTCAAAATACTGTCCCAAATTGGGACACTTTGTCCCGAAACGGGACAGCACGCCGTCAATCTGGGACAGGAAGACCTCAATTTGGGACAAACTGTCCCAGACACAAGCTCAAAGTCGGCACAAGAAAGTATAAGTACCTTGAATGAAAAGAATGAAAGAATGAAAGAAAGCGCGTCTCGAAACGTCGCTTCAGAAAATAGAACGTCGGATAGTACCGAACCGTCTTTTCATTCATTCACTCATTCATCCTTACCTGATTTTTGTCTTGAGAAGATCGAACAAGTGGCACAAACCTGTGGAGAGGATGTAGATGAGTATCTGGAAGAGGCTGAAGAGCTTTACCAGCAATCAAACAAAAGTGAAGACATCTTCTATGATCTTCTGTTCAATGCAGAGGCCTACATCAATCGCTATGGCCCAAAGACCATGCAAGGTTTTTGGGACAACATGAGAAAATTCTTAAAGGCAAGTTAACACAAAAAAAAGAGAGTAGCGCAAAACTACTCTCTAGATGTGGAGGGATTATGCTACTTC
>CBJMBI010000738.1:0-2291 GCA_966427955.1 uncultured Ktedonobacterales bacterium | reverse complement strand
CCAATACCAACATTGACAGCGACAAATGGTTCTCTGCAGCTTGGGCAGCCACTCACCAACTTTGTGAAGACTTACGGGCAACCAGAACAGACCGAGGCTGGGTCCTACACTTTTAGGCAAGATACAGTCGAGGTAGATACCAATCCTAAGTCCCTCGTCATAGATATCACTGACCGGAACACTACTGACAAGGGATGGGCCAACATAGATGAGGCTGCCAAAGCCTGCGAGGCCTATATGCCAAAAGATGCAAAATTTCAAAAAACGGTCAATAATCCTGCTGAGACTTTTGAGGGGAAACAGTCTCCTCCTTTCACAACGCGTTTCTACACTAGCCCGTCGCTTGCGGCCCTCTTCCAAGCAAAGGATTTCGTTGATTCAGAGGATAAACCCGTACCACCTGGCACATTTTCCATTGCATATGATAACGCTGATACCAAGAGCCAGCGCATCGAGGACTGTTATATGGAAATAGGAGCGGTGACGAAATAGGAGTAATTGGCGGTTAATAAAAGTGCAATAACCAGTACCTCCTGAGGTAGGCATGAAACCATCTGAGGTTGAGGGATTATTGACCTTACCTGACTATCCTTTCCTCCTCGTTTGAAGAGTTTTCAAGAGAAGAAACGCCCTCAATGATTCTGAGGGCGTTTCTGCCCACAGGCAAAATGGAGGGTCAACAAACCGTCCTGCTTTGAAATGGGCTCTCAATCCAGCTCTCACCTTGGTCTTTAGTTTTCTTTACGCTGATCTATAAAGTGGTTCTCGATGAGCAGACCTCCGTTGTGTGTGTGAAAGTCTCTTACCCATGTACAAAGAAAGGAATCTTCGATGTCAGGTACTTCATTACAACCCATCAAGCCTGTTGAGCGTTTGTATTGTCTTTCTGTTCTACTTCTCCTACAAGTCGTTCTCCTGCAAGGAGTACCATCTGGCCTATCTGTGAATAGATACTCACATAGCCACTACACACTCAAGGCCTCTTCTAATAGTGACATTTGGTCAGGTTATGAGGTTCAGGGCCCATTGGGTACATTTCAAGCAGCACAAGGTACCTTTACGATACCATCTCTTAGTCCATCAGTACCAGGAATAGTCTCTCTCTGGGTTGGTATAGGCGGAGAGACTCAAGCTCCATTAGTACAGGCGGGAGTAGACGTATCTATGAACTCTAGACAGCAGTCTGCGATGGCATGGACTGAAGTGAATCTTATTGACGATAGCAATCCAGTAAACGATGTCAAGTTTGTGAAGGGTTTTCATCCAGGAGATCTCATAACGATCTTTATCTCATCTAGTGTCAACAGCTCTATTGTCACATTTACCATACAAAATATTACAACAAAGGAGAGTCACACGTCTTCTCAAAACGGCAAGCAGTATCTCAGCGATGGCACCACCGGCGAGTGCATTCTTGAACAACTTAGTGGTGCTAAAGGGCCAGAACCTGTTGCCAACTTTGGAGTAGTAAAGTTTTCAAACTGTAGTATCGCAAGGAAAGGCTCTGCCTTACGCCCGATCAAGAGCTATCAGGGTTTGACAAAACTCGATCTAGTTCAGAATGGTAGAAAGCTTACCAGGACTGAAGACTTTGATGCTCAAGGACAAGCTTTTACCATTACATGGCTCCATTCATAAATACACAGCTCATTTGGGCATTTGGGGGCTATTTATGAGAACAGATAATCATGGAGGGTCTCTGAAAACCGTCTGTCTGCAAGGATGACCGGACGAAGCTGATGAATGAGCACGGAGAGTTCTTGTTGCGCCTGTTCGAGGAGCTGTTCAATGATCCCAAGCTGCTCTCTTGCCGCTGTGATATTGGTGTCAAGGAATGTTTGAACACTCCATACCTGCATGACAATAGCAAATATCTGTTGCTTCAAGCTATCATGCAAATCGCGTGCTACCCGATTGCGTTCCTCTAACATAGCCAGATCCTGACGCTCACGCATCAGACACTCGAGTTCTCTCGCCATCTGATTCAGTTGACGCGTCATCACCCCAAATTCGTCCTCAGAGCGATCAGTGATCACCAGCAAGAAATCTCCCTGACTCCAGCTACTCGTCGCCCTGGTGACTTTCATAAAGCGTCGTCCAAACCAGTGAGACATGGCAAAGCCAAAGAGAGCACCAATAAGACTCACAAAGCAGACAACTGATGCAATCGTTGGCCAGAACATCGTAAAGAGTGTCACTATAACCTGGCCCAGGTCAGGGATCTCCTGTACAGTCAAGAGTATGCCAAGCTGCTTTCGGCGAGAAGCATCGAAGAGCGGGATAGCACCATA
>CBJMBI010000737.1:0-2292 GCA_966427955.1 uncultured Ktedonobacterales bacterium | reverse complement strand
GGTTATTGTTGGAACTTTTAGGTATATCTTTCCCCACTTTTGAGGAATAACAAGGTGGCAAAGCTTCATTTCAAGACAACACAAGAGATCATTCTGTAATACTCTTCATTTATAGAGCGGTCAGCCGGTATCTAAAGCTACATGTACATCCGCTAGACTTCAACGTGCAACGGATCTATAGTTGTACCGATGTGGATCCTGAGTGAGCGGAGAATGCGGTCTCACGCTTGCGCCAATCCGTTTGGCAGCCGCACAAGCGGCATTGATCCCTGTCTGAAGAGCACCTTCAATCCATCCGCCAGACCAAGAAACACTATCCCCGGCCAAGTAGACACCTCGATCATGCGCTGGGTCCAAGACACTGAGAAACTGGTAATAGAGAGCGTGGGCATGTGACTCCTGGCCTGGATAATGCAGCTTGAAGGCACCATAGTGATGCCTCGTGGTTTGCCAGTCGATGGTCAGGATTTCGCCATGCATGGGGACCAGATGGACTGCAAACTCTGGACTGACGTGAGCAATGGCCTCTCGGAACAAGGAAAAGCGCTCTTCTTTGGAAAGGCCAAGTAATTTTGTCGAATCGTCCCCCCAGGTATAGCTGATCAAGACCACGCCATTCTCCGTTTGGGGATAGTCGAGCGTGTAGACTCCCCGTGGTAATTCATCCATTTGAATATTTTGTGGGATTGTGGGATCAAACTTCCAAAACTTGGTTTTAGTTCGTATGAACATCTTTGATGAGTCCATGTGATGCACATTGCGTATAGCAACTTTGACCGCTGGTTCAAGAATGCTCTCACTATGATCAGCAGCACTACCTGTGAGGCCCATCACCTGCATAGAGCGCGTTGTCGTTGCAACAATGACAGCAGGAAAGGACCGTGACACGATGTGACCTGTGGAAGGATCGGTGTAAGAGAGAAGCGGATTGCCATCTGAGCCAGGGCTAATGGCTGTAACAGGTGTATTGAGGAGAATAGCATGCATGGACTCGAGAGATTGATGTTGTCCATTGGGAAGGCAAACAGGTTGAGTGTAGAAGGCATCCATAAAGGCTTTCATGCCACATGAGAGGATCTGTTGATCATGTTCCCATCCATTGATGACAATGCGTAGCACTTCAAGGAAGCTAACAGGAGAGAGTGGACCAAAGCCTCCAGAACCAATACCCAATACACCGAACTTATTGAGATCTTCATCTGTCCATGTTGGGATACCTTGACATACTACAGTATAAAAGCTCATATCTTTGTACTGATCGATATACTTCTGCCAAATAGTTTGCACTTGCTCCATCTCCTGTTTCTGCCAAGCATCAAAGAGTGGAGTGCTCAGTTTCCCTATGAAGATTTCCCAATCCTTGCCAATTTTCTCAAAACAGAGAGGATAGGCTTGACCAGCAGGCCAATCAATCACCTTACTTTCATAGTACAGTTTTGTAGGAACCTGCCCTGGATCAGGAAATTGACTACTGAGTGGCAAGCCAAAAACATCGGAGACATAATGAAAGAAGAGCTTTCCCGATGGAGGAAAACGCATGGCTCCCATCTCTGCAAAGGTAGTAGCTGAAGGCTTGCCATCACTGTCGGTAAATGGCTGCGAATAGGCACGCCCGCCGATCCGTTGGGGGCTAGCCTCAAAAATAATAGGAGAGGCACCAATTTTGAGGAGTTCGTAAGCTGCGACCAGACCAGCTGCACCAGCACCAATGATAGCCACAGGCGTATTCCAGAGCAGTTTCGGCAATGAGGCGATGGGAACATCATGCAGCGATCCCCCCTCTCCACGCATAAAATGAACATAATCATAGGAGACGTCAACAGGAGGATATACTCTGTCTATCAGATGAGTAAGTTCCTTGGGTGCAACTGTGGATACCATATCACATCACTTCCCCTCCCTTGATAGAAACTGGCTGTGTGTTATTCAGAGCCATGGGCCGTGCTTCATTCTATCGTGATAATGATACCACATACTGCATGCAACTCTCTCTTGGTAAGTGAAATAGAAGCTATAAGTTCTTAAAATTAAGATATTTCTTCTTGTGCAAAATTGCAGTGATAGAAGATAGATATGGTATAATGTATGCATAAGCATATACACATATGTTTTTGGAGTTGAAGTAGTGAATGAAAGGGAATTGTATGTCAGGCAAAAAATTAGATGTGGTCGTAGAGATGTTTCGTACCTATATTCTTGATCAAGGCTGGTCCATTGTAAAAGAGAAAGATCTCGAACATGGTCTTCAACTGCTTATCACAAATGGGATTGCCAAGGTCCCCATTGATTGCT
>CBJMBI010000736.1:0-2298 GCA_966427955.1 uncultured Ktedonobacterales bacterium | reverse complement strand
GCGAAATGCTCTACCAGATATCAAAGAGCTACTATTTGTGCTCAGAGAAACAGCAAACCTCATAGCTGAGGAAGAGCTTGATAATGGCAGAAATAGGCCGCAAATACAGACCTCGGAGATGATGCCTTGTCAGATGTGCAATGATTATTATCCAGTTGCTAGCGAGTATGTCAGGGGAATACGATGGGAGCCAGTGCCAGGTAAAGGGCAGGTTTATATCTGCTGGGAGTGCGTCATAGGGCTCAGTGAAGTGATCAATCGGCAGCTCAAAGGACTGAGCTGTACCTTCCTGTTCTCCCTGAGCAAAGAGACAGAGACACAGCGGAATAAGTTGTTGAAAGAGATTGATGAGGCGAAGTAGATGGGTGAAGAAAGCTAATATAGGATGGTTCGCTAAAAATGTTTTAGGGCGCAATCTTTACCCATATCAAGAAGAAATAGGAAATAAAGTATTAGAATCAATTCTAAATAATCAAGGCATCACCTTCACTATTATGCTTGCTCGGCAAATGGGCAAGAATGAGTTATCGTCAATCGTCGAGAGTTACTTATTATGCTGCATGGAAAGCGGAAACATCATAAAAGCCGCTCCTACGTGGAAGCCCCAAATCGTGAATAGCAGATTACGCCTCTTATCAATGTTAGACAATGATTTCACCAGAGATAGAGTTTTTAAGAGTTATGGTTACATCATAGGTCTCGCTCCCTCGCCACAACAGAGACGCGATCAGATTGGCCCCCGCATCATGTTCTTCTCGGCTGCAGATGACGCCCAGGTGGTTGGTGCTACAGCCTCATTGCTCCTGGAGATCGACGAAGCCCAAGACGTCAGCTCACAGAAGTTCGATAGAGACTTTAGACCAATGGCAAGCACGACAAATGCCACAACCGTTTTGTACGGCACAGCTTGGAGCGATTCAACGCTCTTGGAAATGACCAAAGCTCACAACTTAGACCTCGAGCAACAAGATGGCATCAAACGGCACTTTGAGTACACTTGGCGGGAATTGGCCAAGTATAACGAGAATTATAAGAAGTTCGTGGAGTCTGAAATCGAGCGATTAGGACCAGAGCATATCACCATCAGGACTCAATACGAGTTGCAGCCTATTAGTGGTGCAGGGTTCTTGTTAAATGATTTACAGAGGCATATGATCAAGGGTAACCATGCGTGGCAGTATGGGCCAGAGGATGAGGATGAGTACATAATTGCAGCGATGGATATTGGAGGTGAGCAGCAAAGAGCTAAACCAGGTGAGGAGATGAAGTCGAACAAGAGAGACTCGACGATAATCACCATAGCCAGAGTTGGATACAACGAGTTGATGTTGCCTGCAATAGAGGTGATACATCAGTATTGGTGGAATGGTATGCAATTCTTGGATCAGTATGCTCAAACCGTTGAACTATGTGGAATATGGGGTGTACGAAAGCTGGTAGTAGACCGCACTGGCCTTGGCAATATGATGGCTTCTATGTTGCAAGCGAAGCTGGGTGAGGACCGAGTACAGGCGTTCAACTTCACACGGCAGAGTAAGAGCGAGCTGACGTTCCACTTCTTGAGCTTGGTGAACTCGGGAAGATTAAAGATTTATGCGCCAGATGAAGCGCCTCCAGAGATCTATGCTGAATGCATCAGGCAACTTCATCTGGCAAGGTACACCATACCCGGTGAAGGGTTGCTTTCTATGCATGTTTTGCCTCATGAGGGGCATGATGATATGTTAATATCAGTGGCTCTTTGTTATGATGCGATACGGGAGTTCGAGACGCCTGTGACGGAGGCTGAGATCATCAGGCCACGGAGACTCTACAATGATGGGAGAAGGGCTATCCATTAGATAAGAATCCACATACAGCGTATTAAACATTATACAAAACAAATCTCCTATGAAATGAAAGCAGGGACGTCATGAAGTCACAGTTACAGGTATGGTGGAAGAAGATAAAGGGACATCCAATATCATCTATAATCATCTCTGTAGCAATAATCGTAGTGATTGCGCTAATTATAGTGATCATACTAGGGTATCGCTTTGATTGGGATTGGACTGGGCTTGGACCATACACGTCACCTAACAGCAATTACCAACGAGGGAAAACACTTTGGGATTGGTTACAGCTTCTCATTATCCCAGCAGTATTGGCTATTGCAGGGTACGCTTTCACTTTGACAACTAATCAAAACGAACGGAGAGCTACAGAGCAACGCAGCAAAGATGAGCAAAAAGCAGCAGAACAACGAAGCAAAACAGAACGAGATATAGCACTAGACAATCAGCAAGAGGCAGTACGACA
>CBJMBI010000735.1:0-2300 GCA_966427955.1 uncultured Ktedonobacterales bacterium | reverse complement strand
CTATAATTGCCATACTTTCAAGTCCATAAATGTTACCTCTGTAGAAGGCACTGCAACTTCAGTAGGTACTGCCGCCCTGGCAGGCGTTGCTGTCTTAGTAGGTACTGCCGTCTTGGCAGTCTTTGCTGTCTTGGTAGGTACCGCCGTCTTGGTAGGCGTTGCTGTCTTGGCAGGTACCGCCGTCTGAGTAGGAGACAATGCAGCCTGAGTAGCGACAGGATGTTCTCGACTGATACATACTACACCTATCTGACCAGCAGAAAGAGTTGTGTCACGAAACTGATTGGTAAATTGCCCATCAATATAGAGATATATCTGACTCCCCTCTGCAATAACAGTGAGTTGTTTTGTATCATGCATATTGAGTTGGAGACAACTCTCTTTATCATTGGACAGAATTTGTGGATGATCAAAGCTATTTGACAGCAAGAGAACTAGCCTGTAGCAGCCACTGGAGTCAAGAGAGAACCAATAATAGGCATTTTGCCCGCTTGCACGAAAGAGAATCCCTCCCACATCACCCTGAATAAGCTTCATATCTACTTGCAACGCCAAATCACCAAACTTAGGAGTATTCTCTGCCAAACATGCTTGCCGCTTAGAAGGAGAAGCAGACACATGATAAGCGCCTCCTACGAATGCACAGCTTCCCCCCTGCCAATGAACGATATCCCAGTTGTTACTATCCTGACTTTGTAAAGGATCATCAATTACAGGCGTTTTGCTCATCACCTGTGCATAGATTTCCTGAGGTGATACAGGTGTTGGTAACGCAGTCGATGTCGGCATAGAAGTTGGTGTTGGTGTTGCGATCGGAGTCACTATTGCTGGCTCACCTTTTGTTTTACCTAGCATAGGAATAAGCAAGCTCATGACAACAGTGCCTAGAAGGAGCAATGTTACCAGTACAATAGACCCTACCTGAAGCTTCCTGTTTGTACTTATAAAATGCCCAAAGCAACAGAAAAAGTTCCTCTGTACACTCATAATGCTTCTAGAGCGATAAAGAAGATTCTCTACAGCGTTTACCACAGCATTCAGGCGGTGGACAGGTGGTGCAGGTGCAGCACCACGTCTTATCCCATAGAGGCTCTCCTGTTGAGCAGGATTTACCGTGAGCACTATCCCAGCGAGCGCTCGTGGATAATCTATGCTAGCATCAAATGTTAGAGAATTATTTGAGTTATAGGTTGCATCTTGTTGGACTGGTGCCGTCGTCAATACATGCAGTATTCCTTGTAGATACTGTCGCCCTGTTTGATCAAGAGCTACTTCTAGCCTCTCTACAAGCTGTGTAAAGCTTGAAGTATCTTTAGCCTGCACTAGCAGCACCCATTGGCATGATTGCAATTCCCGTGATGAGAGTGGCATCGCGAGATCATGGATCTCATCCAGCACAACTTCGACTCCAGCAGACTGTAAATCAGCCACTAAGCAGCATACAAGCAAATGCTCCTGTTGCATCATTGTCGTATGATAGTAACATACAAGGACACGCGGAATGGTTACAGCAGAAGCTTGCTCTACTTGCATGTGATCTGTGGCAACCATTTTTCTCCTCCATTCTTAAAAATCCGATAGACTCTACCCTACCAATTTTCACCAGTCCTGTCAACCTAACTAAGCATATGGGAAATATGTCTATTCTCACCCATTTTTGTGACGTTTCTGAAGAATTGCTGGTTTTACTTTAATGGGTGACTACAAGAGTGGCCACCCTATAAATTACTAAAGTGGGAGATATATGCATACACTGTTGGTCACGCTGATTGGACCTCAGCGGAGCGTTGACCTGCGCTTGCCAAGCGAGGTCCCCATTAGCGAGTTCATGCCTACACTCCTGAAAATCTGTGGACCACAATTACTCGACACTCAGCAAGCAAATCTAACATTGTGGGGATTAGTATGCCAAGAGTGCAATGTTCCCCTGGACTTAAAACAGTCGCTCTTGGAAGCTGGTATTGGCAATGGGGCAAGACTAATCTTATGTGATACTTCATCACAAGTACAACATCACAAAGAGCCTGTAACAGCACCACGCTTGACACTCCCCTCACGTCGAACTGCATCTAGCCCGATACCGGTACCTATGCGCGGCCATCCTCCACATAAGGGTCCCTCTGATCCAATGATTACGTTTCACGTACCTGTGCGTGACTATCCTCCGCATTTACCCAATGAAGAGATAGTGATCAATGCACCTCCCCAGATTTCAGCTACCAAAGGAGGGGCAGTGACATGGCTACAAGCTCTGTTGCCTATTGTTGGTGCATTGGGTGGATCACTCTTCTTCCTTTTGT
>CBJMBI010000734.1:0-2308 GCA_966427955.1 uncultured Ktedonobacterales bacterium | reverse complement strand
CTGGCAAACCTGCCTAGTGGGTCCCGTGGCTGTTGCTTAGGGCTTGGCTTTACGGGCTTCGTCTTGCTCTTGGGGCTGGTAGAAGAGGACCGTCTCTTTCGAGTAGCGGTCCCCTTGGGTGTCTGTGCTGGTTTCATCGGTAGGTCCTCCATGTCCGTCTTCTGGATTGGGAGGACCTTGATACGCTCATAGAGTGGCATCATGCATCCTTTCTCTTCAGATTGCGTTCTCTGATGATTTGCCGTGCATGCTCTCTATATCTTGAATTAGCTCCAACCTGTTTGAGGCTTTCATCAATGTTGCCTGTAATCCGATAGGCCAGACAAAACAGCTCGGATTTGATATCATCCAAAAGGTAACGTACGTCGTTGTGCGTCGGCTCTACAGGCGGATTTACGCATATATCATCCTGTGAAATGTACGCGCACAAATTCTCCATTTCATCCGTGTCATCACGGTCATCAAAAATCTTCTCTGTGCGCGTACAAAATTGCGCCTCAACATAGTCCACGCCAGGGCGCAAGGCACGTTCGTTAGTCGTCTGAGCAGCAAATGGGAGGAATGTATCCGGTACCTCTGAGGTGTCATTCACCACGTTGTCATGGACCGGATCTTGTGGGTATCCAAGCAACATATAAAGCGCCCGATTACTGAAAAATGGAACCCTACCATCAATTGCTGCATTAGATTGGAAACGGAACATTGCCGCGCCCATTTTGCCAAGACCTGTATTATCAGGTTTAACTCCATCAGCAAGGCTCAAGACAACCTTTGCGGTTCTATCATCACCACCAAAGTAGTAGGCTGTACGATAGTTCTCACGGACTCCAGAGTTCCCCCCAATGGTAGCAACCAAGGCATCTTGGAATTCAGAGATCACATGTACCCCATACTGCCGTGTTTCCCTGAGCAATCTTCCAAGCTTTGCCGTAATTCCCTCTGCCTTCTTTTTGCTGATGGCCAGCGCCTGGGCAAGAATGGCAGGCCATTCGCCAATGAAGAGATAGAGATCCTTTCCTCTCTTTGGAGATGTTTGCTCTCTAAGTCTCCTCTCATCAACAAGTGCAAGGAAACGATCAAAGAGAGCCTCTATCTCATGGAATTCACGTGCAGGTGGCTCCTTGAGCCGTGCTACAATCGGTCGCCAGTCCTCAAGTCTGTTCCCATTCAGCTTCACGGGCGCATAATTGGGGTTGACCATGTACATCTCTCCTCCACAGGCCAGAATTTGAGAGATAACCATTCGTGCCGTTGTAGTCTTTCCTCCTCCTGTTGGAGAAGCAAGCGCGACGTGGCCGATCTCGTTCATGGGGCCTGTAAATGGACCATTGACTGTATCGAGCAGGAATATATTCTGCTCAGTTGGGCGGAATGTTTCGAGCACTTGAGCAAAGTCTCTTGGTTCTGGGAAACGAGGTGGTGGAAGTAAATTCTGCTCTTCCTCCTCTTCTTCAAGCTCGTAGTGGTTGTGAGTTGATCCGGTACTTGGGTCCATAGAGCGGATTGCCAAATCACCTCTAACGTACTCAGCATTGAAACCGTACTTCTGAGCGTTAAGCTGAAGAATGTTGGTACTTGTGTTTAAGGCCCCAATCTCAGCAAGCTCTCTCTGCACGTACAAATTGTGCTTATCGATTATCACCTTCCACTTCCACCAGACTATCCATCCGATTGGTGATGCTGCTATCACTGCGCCTATGATGGTCAATACAGGGGAGCTATGAAAGGCCTCTCCCACTAGTCCCACTAGCCAATTCCAAGCCATCCAAGCAAGAAGCATCAAAGCAGCTATAAGAACACAGATTGCTATGATTGCCTCAGAAGAAGCATGCATCAGTCCTTGACGCAAGAGAAAGCTCTCTCTGTACTCATCCTTGTGTCGATACTCGACTTTTGCCTCTTGTCTGTGCTGCATAATGTACCTCCTTCCTGATGATGATTTCATCTGCAATAACTATGTATAGAGCAATAAATGATTTAAGTATCTTAAATGATACAGTGATTAATGCTAGTGCAAAACCGAAAGTTACTGCTATTAGCGTTATGAGTAAGGTAAAAAGAGTGAGCAGGAAGATTTGTGCTGCTCGTTCAAATTTGTCAAGATCACTCATGTCTGGCTTCTCCTTCCCTGGCCAGACGTGTATAATTGTGCTGGCCTACTACCTCGTGGCTTGCTCTCCTGTGTAGCGACCTGACAGGAGAGCGTTTTGCTACTTGTGTGGGCAAATGCTCAAATGCTCTACCCACTTGTTACAATCCTCACACCATACGTCATACTTAAACGCTTTTCCTGAATATCCTTCCTCTT
>CBJMBI010000733.1:0-2323 GCA_966427955.1 uncultured Ktedonobacterales bacterium | reverse complement strand
ATCAAGAGCTGAAACGAGCCTTTGATAGCTGGTGTGCTGCTTGGTTCTGGCCCGCCGATGAGCTTGATAAGGTTCCGACTCCATCAACGTTCTATCATCTCGCGCCATCAACTCGCCAAATCGTGGATGAGTTGGCAGAAGAACTGCACTTTTTTCACTGGGAACTGGAATTTCCTGATGTGTTTGCAAGACCGGAGCATGGATTTGACGCCGTGCTGGCGAATCCGCCATGGGAGGTAGCTAAACCTCTCTCTCTGGAATTTTTTAGCGACTATGATCCATTATACCGGACATATGGGAAGCAGGAAGCATTACAAGAACAACATGCTCTATTCCAATACGACAGAGCGATTGAGCGAGAATGGCTACGCTACCAAGCTTACTTTAAAAGTATGAGTAACTTGGTCAAGAGGACCGTATCTCCTTTTGGTGATCCTATCATTGAGAATACAGATGCTTTTACGATACAAGTAGGAAAAAAAGGCGAGCAATTGCACGAAGAATGGCGTAGGAGACGAGCACAATATGCCAGTTACGCAGAGTCAAATCACCCTTTTTATTATCAAGGATCAGCAGATCTAAGTACATATAAAATGTTCTTAGAGATCGCATATCACCTGTTAAAGAAGCATGGCAGGCTAGGAATACTTGTTCCATCTAGCATTTACACAGATCAGGGAGCTAGAAATTTACGCCAGCTTTTTCTCAACACCTGTAAATGGGAATTACTCTTTGGCTTTATCAACTGGGAACATATATTTGACATTTATTATAGGTTTAAATTTGCAGTTCTAGTCTTAGAAAAAGAAAGTACTACCGAGTACATAACACTAGCATTTAATCGTATTTATTCCTCCGATTTAGAAAGACCTGAAGAGGTAGCTCTTAGCTTTCCTCGTAGCTTTGTAGCACATTTTAGTCCTCATTCCCTCTCTATTGTTGAACCCCAGTCTCAGCGTGATTTAGATATCTTGAAGACACTGTATACGAATACGGTGTTGCTAGGAAATCAAGACGAGCAGAGTTGGCAGATTAAGTATACCAGAGAATTTGACATGACAAACGACTCAAAGCTCTTTGCCTCTTTATCTGTTTGGGTGTCTCAAAACTATCGACCGGATGGCTATGGTCATTGGATCGATAGCAAAGGAAATATTGCACTTCCTCTCTATGAGGGTCGTATGATTAATGCATTCGATCCCAGTGAAAAAGGATGGGTGAGCGGTAAAGGGCGTAGCGCAGAGTGGAGACCTCTAAAACCTCATGAGAAAGTTTTTGAGCCTCAATATCTCATGCTACTTGATACTTACAGAGCACAAGAAAAAGTTATGAGGGGACATAAAGTGGGGTTCATGGATATTGGTTCTGCAGCAAATACTCGTTCGATGTACGCTACTTTTGTGAATGACATGCCTTGTGGTAATGTTGTTCCTGTAATTCAGCCTAAAATGCACGATATTGCCAATGTACTAGCTCTCACAGCCTGCCTCAATTCCTTTGTTTATGATTACGTACTTCGCTGTCGTTTAGGCGGACTTCATCTCAATTATTTTGTTGTAGCTGAAACTCCCCTCATTCTACCTGCTCGTATACGCCCAACCATCTGCGCACAACTTGCCGCTCGCCTCAACCTCATTATGCCCAGCTTTGCACCACAATGGCTAGAGATGCGCAATGCCTATCCCCATCTTGGACAGCAGCACTGGCGTAAATTGTGGGCTATCACACAGCATGAGCGGCTCCGTCTGCGCTGTATTCTCGATGCAATTATTGCGGAATTATATGGTTTAGAGTACGATGACTTCGCCTGGATCTTACGCGACGATCCTACCAATCCCAAGGGCTTCTGGCGCGTTGATAAGGAGAAACCGAAGGAGTTGCGTCATACCACACTGGCATTGGCAGCTTTCAAGCGCTTGAAGGAAGTGGGATTGGAAGCTTTCAGCCAGGAGGATTGGCAGTTCCCAGCGGAGATAGCGGCGCAACTGGAGCCACGGTTTACAGCTTGGCAGGAACAGGGTACAATTGCAGAGAGTTGGGCTGAGTGTGAAGAACATGCTCGCAGGATGAAAGAAATACTTCCTCCTGAAAAAGAACAGGCTGGTTCCAAGAGCCATTCTGGCCTCAATGGGCACAAGAATGGGCGAACAAAGGCAGAAGCGATCAAGCAGCAGAGTTTGTGGAAGTCAGAGGAACAGCAACTCAGTTTGTGGGATAAAGATGAACTATGAGTGTTCCTGCAAATAAAAAAATACGCAGTACTCCATTAAAGGGGGACTGCGTATTTTTTGCTCTTTGCCGACAAGCGCTAGTCGGTTATCGG
>CBJMBI010000732.1:0-2323 GCA_966427955.1 uncultured Ktedonobacterales bacterium | reverse complement strand
TCTCAATACCCAATTCGTCAGCAATTTGAAAACTATTATGATATCCTCGTCCTGTTGCTAATGTGACGATAACGCCAGCTGCCTGTGCAGCCTGGATAGCAGCCCGTGTCCGAGGCGTAATCTGCCTCTGGGGGTTGAGAAGTGTACCATCAATATCTATAACCAGTAGCTTAATCTGCTGTGGTGCTGATTTCATGTTTGCTCCAGATATTCAAAGTTGCTAGTTACCGAATTTCAAACGTGGCGGATAGTGTAGTAGGTTATTTACTCCTTCCTAATTCGGTGCATGCTCTTCCATCTCGTTCCCGCTTTCCCGTGATTCATGCAAACCTGAATCCTCTCTTAGTCCTGCCTTAGTGCGGCTGGTGACACGCTATGTAGCAAAGAAGTTCTCCTAGGGCCAGAAGCCCTGAAATCCATGTTCAGGTGTGTCTTCATTAGGATAGCAAAGTGCTGGATCAGACTGCGGAAAGTAACATCCTCTTCCCCATATATGATAAGTTTGATTAGTCTGAATCATAGCTGTATGCACGTTCTGTCTATTTGGTTGATAGTTCCGTTGAACGGGACATAAAGGAGTACAATATTGCTGGACATACCCTCCGTTATTAATTTCTGCCGAAAGATTGCCTCTAGTACCAGGAGGAGTCTCGATGCTTACCCAGCCAGCGGCACATGTTCGTGAAGTATAGAACTCTACAGTAGCAACATGTATATGCTCTTTATAAATCTTTACTTTCGATACCAGAGATTTATCCGCAAGACAGCCATTTTCCTCGGGTAACTGTCCATTACAGCTCATACTATAACAACCTCTAGATAGAGAAGAAGAAGAGATTGGTGGTAGGAATGTGATAGGGTTTTGATAAGTTAGGACTAAATAAAGCATGCAGACTGTGATGAATAGGAGAATACACAATCTCCTTTGATGCAAAACTCCAGAGGATAACTGGATACCATGTCCTTGCTTTGAGTTGAGGTATATTTCTTGATCTGGAAGAACTTGCGAAGGAGGTTGCCCATCTTTAAAAGCAAAACATGTATCTTGTACTTGGCTTGATCCTTCCAAAGATGGCGAGAGTGCTTCTTCACACTCTAATAGAGATAGATCTTCTAGAATGGTACTATGCGTAAAGGTGGAATAATCCTGTGTGTGCGGCAATATGGTATTTGCTTCTTGGGTAGAGAAGGATGAGTGCACATCTTGCGCTTTCTCATCGTTAGCCAGAGGAGTCTGAGATGCTCTTTGATCGAGAAGTTCAGTGGCCTTATCAGATGGGTCAGAGCATTGGGGAAGCAATCCTAATGCCTGTGGACTTTTCCCAAAGAGGGTAGAAAGTTGTTGACGAAAATAGGGAGTAGGAGTGGTTACACCGCGTTCCCAGCGGCTGACATTGACGGGGGTTGTGCCGACAAGATCCGCTACCTCTTGCTGTGACCAGCCACGACGTATGCGCTCATCAATGAGAGCCTCATTCTTTCTCGCCTGTTTCGCTTTTTTCATATTTTATATTCTCACATTCCTTTGTACAGTACAAGTTAAGTGGCGTGCACAGAAAAGAGTCCTCGTTGAGGATATCTATGATCAGCGTGATCAGAACATTTGATTAGGTAACGACAAAGTGATCAGAAAGATGATCAGTGATGATCTGTTAATCTGCAACACTTTCCAGGTATGCTCTGTGTGTCTGAAATAAGCGGAAGGAGCTAATATTCCTTCACTTATCCTTTTCCTGTGCATACGGCTCTGAGCAACAGCAGTATAGCACACACAAGAGAGATTGAGGTTTTAGTTATTACTACTAGGCTAGTGCTTCCTCTGGTGACCCAGGGACAAGATGGGTATCAAGGATTCACAGAAGTTCTAGAGGAGTTCCATTGAGAGTTCAAAGGGCCACTTCTTGAGGTGGTGCCGATTGCAGAGGCAGTGTTTTGTCTAGTACAAGCACTCTTTCGTTGATTTAGGCTTTGTTTCTGTAATGATATATAAAGACATATATGCTGTTCAAAACCTAGTTGGCACTTATGATTGAATCAATCAATCAGTGCCGCTAGTCTGCACATGTCTTTATAGGTTACTACATTTCGAAAGGAAAGATCAAGTTGAAGAATCTTTTACCTTGGACACTTATTCTAATAGGAACAGTCGTATTTTATGCGCCAAAATTAGTTTATACTACAAGTACATATGCAGCGCCAATTCCTCCCGTTAAGTCTGGGTATCAGTATATCACGAATGTAGTGAATGGTGGAAATGAGTATCATTCTGAATATACTATGGATCTTGGACCGGGAACTTCTGCTAGTATCACACAAAGTTGGG
>CBJMBI010000731.1:0-2328 GCA_966427955.1 uncultured Ktedonobacterales bacterium | reverse complement strand
CCAGCCAGTTCGAGACGTTGCGGTTGATAGCGCTGCATAAAGCGTTCCCCAAGCTTATTTTTGAGGATACCCCCATTGCCGCGCACTTTTTCGGTCACAAGCGTACCACGCTTTTCCGGTGGATACGCCATACCAGTTGGGTGGAACTGGACTAATTCCATGTCAACTAGCACAGCACCAACATCCAATCCCCAAGCATAGCCCTCGCCTGTATTGCTCGGCGCATTGGTATTGATCCTATACATATTACCGCCACCGCCTGTCGCAACAATCACCGCCGCCGCTTGAACCACTTTGTATTGCCCCGTCGCGTTGTCAATTACTAATGCGCCAACAATCTTATCATCTTGCTTGATCAGCTTGGCAACATAGTGGTTTTCTAGAAAAGGAATGTTGAGACGATGTACTTCAAGCAGTAGACCACGCATCATCTCACGCCCAGTATAATCGCCGGCACAGAGATTCAGAGGAGCCGACTGCTTGCCACCTGCCCAGGTAAAATAGGTGCCATCGGGTAAACGATCAAATTGCACACCGTAGCGCTCCAGATCACGCACCCGATCAGGCATTTCTTCAGCAAAGATCCTGGCAAGCTTATAGTTGTTGATATACCAACCACCATTGATCGTATCCTGAAAATGCAGCTCTGGAGTGGCTGGCGCTTTGATTGCGACATTAATCCCTCCCATCGCCCAGCCAGTGTGCGCATCTTTCAATTGCTCTTTAGCCACTACTAGCACTTTTACGCCAGCCTCGGTGGCAGCAATAGCGGCGCGGAGACCCGCACCGCCTGAACCAACAATTAGGACATCAGTAGTTATTCTTTCAACGGTCATTATACACTTCCAATCTGCCATCACCCAACGTATATTCGTCCCACGACTTGATGGGAATGGTAGCGAGATCCTTCTCTACAATTGCCTTGGCGAACAAACGCGCCTGCTTGATCTTAGTGAAGAGAGGAATATTGTGATCTACAGCGTAGCGACGCATCGCATAATCGTCATCTATTTCTTTCTTGATGTGCCCATCCACAATATTAATCGCCAAATCAATCTTGTTATCGGCAAAATAGGTCAAGACATTGGGTGCCTTCTGTTCATGAATTTTGTAGAGCAGGATAGTCTCAATGCCATGGGCACGCAAAAAGTCGCTGGTCTTCTCAGTTGCATAGAGAGGCAAGCCCAGAGTACTTAGTAATCTAGCACTCTCCAAGAACTTGGCCTTTTTCTCCTCACCACCTAGACTAATAAAGATGCCTTTCTTGGGAATGCTTCCACCAGTAGCGAGGATCGACTTGAGATATGCCTCTTCTAGATCGTCTCCAAAGCAAGCTACCTCACCAGTTGAAGCCATCTCGACACGTAAGATAGGATCAGCACCCGTGAGTCGAGAGAATGAGAACTGAGGTGCTTTAACTACTGTAAAATCTAGAGGCGCAATGGGCATAGCAGGAATTGCGTCCTTAAAGAGTGCATCGACAAAAACTTCAATGAAGTTTATGCCTGTAACCTTTGAGATGAAAGGGAAGGTACGCGATGCTCTCAAATTCACTTCGATGACATAGACCTGATTATCTTTCGCCAAGAACTGCATATTGAATGGGCCAGTAATATTGAGTGCCTTGGCAACAGCACGCCCAACCTGTTCAATTCTTGCTTTCGTCTGCTCATTGAGCGTCTGTGGAGGCAAGACAATCGTGGCATCACCGGAGTGAACTCCCGCATTTTCAATGTGCTCTGATATGACGAAGACTTTGACCTCGCCACGCTGGGCCACAGCATCTAATTCGACCTCTTTGACTTTCCTGAGAAATTTTGTGACCGTGACGGGATGCTCAGGTGAGACCGCTGCAGCTTGCTGGACATATTGCTCCAATTCCTCTCGATTATAGCAGATATTCATTGCACTGCCAGAGAGTACATAGGATGGTCTGACAAGCACGGGAAAGCCTACTTGCTCGGCGAAGGCACTTAGCTCTGCTAGATCACTAGAGCTGCTCCACTCCGGTTGACGGATACCAAGCGAGTCTAGTAAGGCCGAGAATTTATGGCGGTCCTCTGCTCTGTCAATGTCGGCAGCATCAGTCCCTAATAAGCGGAAACCGTAGTTGTTTAATGCTTTGGCCCGATTATTGGGCGTCTGCCCACCAACAGAGACAATGATCCCCATAGGAGACTCGAACTCGTAGATGTCGGCAATCCGTTCAAAGGTCAATTCCTCGAAATAGAGACGGTCCGAAGTATCATAGTCGGTAGAAACTGTTTCGGGATTACAGTTAACGACGATTGAATGCTTGGAATATTTCTTAAGCGCTTGCACAGTGCT
>CBJMBI010000730.1:0-2329 GCA_966427955.1 uncultured Ktedonobacterales bacterium | reverse complement strand
GAGAGCCGTCACTCGTGCTACGATGCCAAGATCAACTAGCCGATTGAGCGGATCAGCTCAAACAGATCTCCGAGTGAGGCAAAGTGACCAACGAGGGCAACTCCCTGCTGGCCTGCAACCCGATGAAGTTCATTAAGCTGACTATCGTGCTGTTCTGGGGATGCAGAGAGACTCAACCCTTTCTCTCTCTATGCCTTGCATTCCTCACCACCAAAACCTCCTTCAGCTAAGTCTGAACGGTTTCTCTCCTCCGCTTTTCGGGCTTAGCGTACAGCTTTCAGGTTTCGATACTCTGACCCCATTTAGCTTATGAGCGCGTTTCAGCAATTGAAGCAGGATATGAACTGCTATGCCATCTGATGGTTTCTCGGACAAACCGCCAAGGTGGATACTCGCAAAACCACATGGGTTAAGGGCATAATCATAGCCGAGCATACCTCCTGGTAATCCATCGAATAGCGGGTAAAAGTAGCGCTGACCGGGTAGTTCCAAGGTGTTTCTCTGTGCATACTGGAGGGCGATAAAGCCTTGCTCCCAATTGTATGCTTCGTGAGGCAAGAGTGTCCCCCACAGAGCCTGATATGCAATCGAACAAGCGTCATGCACTTGGCGCAACCAGTAGAGACCAGCATTAAATTTCCTCGTATTAAAGTGTCTAGCCTGTATACCCCATGTTCTAGAAAAGTCCTCACCTAGATCCCGATCTGGCATAAATACTAAATCATTCTTCTGGAACGCAGCAAGTGCGTCATCAAGTCGATCAAGAATGAATACATCATCGTCCATCATACAAAACTCTTCAGGAGGGCAGAACAAACTAACACAGGTCTTCATTACAAACCAGTAGCGCATAGCTAATTCGACCAGTTCGGGAACGCCGAGAGAACGCAGTCGTGCAAGAACCTGTACATGAGGAACTACATGAGCAAAAGGCAAGGCAGTAGCGAATAGATCACGTGTCTCCCCATGCCACTGATTCTCACCAAACAGATACACAGCAGATGGAGCATAGCCATGCAAAATCATACTGTACAGCGCTGCAATCACACGAATGGGTGGGTGTCCATCAGTATACATCTTTAGAGGCGGTCCATTAGGATTAGCGAGGCGACACTGAACCTCCTCAAGCTTGGATAGAACGATCTCTTTGGCTGTTGCGGGAATACTGCGATTCGAAGCAACAAGACGTGCGCCCCACAACCAATCTCCATACAATTGCCATTGAGCTACTTCTAGGAGATCACCGGCTTGCACTACAAGTTCGCTACGAGAAAGTGGATGAGCACTCCGATCATTATGGACGACCTTGCCATTCTGTCGAATAATGGACCCATCATCATCCCAAAAAACCAGAGTTCCGCTCTCATTGATACGCAGACGAAAGACCAAGTGAAAACCTCGCATCTCACCGCCCACGAAAGGATCCCCTTTCTTCAATCCTGTTCTGAAAAGATCACGCCAGTCAATCGTCCAGCACACTTCATCATTGAGGATATCCCAATGTGGTTGTAGCGGTATAGGCATGAGGGGTGCATCCCAATCCGGTTCGGATATCCATCGGCCTTCTATCTGCTCGATAGGACGGGGCCATGAGCAACTGATGATTTCAAATGGTGGTGTTAGCATGTAGTTCTCCAATGGGGTTATGCAAATCTCTTCCACAGCACTCTATCTGACTACACCAATAGGGTTATTTGCCTCCTATGACATATGATCTCAGATACTCTCTATAACTATTATAATAGTTACATGAAACTAAATATTATAATAGTGTTATTTAACTCAACAATATCCACTTTTCTGGCTTATATCATTTTTTTGTAATTTACATGGAGGCGCTCTGGAAGCTAGTTTATGGCGGTTCAAGGTTATGTAACAAAAAGTGCTGTTTTTGCCGATTCAGCATCTTGATACAGCGAAAAGTATTCGATCTGGCCTACTCTTGATATTATTGGTGGCGAAGTCAAAAACAAATGTGTTTTGTCAGCATAGTTGGCTCATACGCATTTCGACTATGAGCCAATACTTATTGGCAAGAGGCAGGCCAGAGTAAACTACTCTTCATTGCTCCCAGTTGCCTGGGAACTAGGGTCCTGAGTAGTTACAAATATTTTTTTGATAAAGCTGGAGTACTCTAGATACAGGTACATGCAAAAAGGAGAACGTTGGCGGTGAGAATTCCTTGAAGGTTGCGTGATTGATTATTCCCTGTAGCGCGTTCATTTCAAGAAAGATTGGCGAGCATGATGCCCAAACAAGATGAAGAAGGTCAGGTGATCTTGAGACATTGATGTCCTCTTTGGCCTTTGGTCCAACTGATTGGTCTAGA
>CBJMBI010000729.1:0-2331 GCA_966427955.1 uncultured Ktedonobacterales bacterium | reverse complement strand
TCTCAAGTCATTCAGGGATCCCAAGAGCTCTAAATCTTTTCTCTTACTCCTTAATCTCCAAAGGCATTATTCAACCGCAGAGACGTGAGCCCACTCATCTGGGGAATATCTTAGTGGAGTTCTATCCATCATCCCTTGTCCCCAGCTTTCTGGCCTACCTGAATAGTTATGATGAATTAAAAATTGCAACTGTAGTAGGTCTTTATACGTAATAGAAGTGTAGTCGCTCTGTGAGGCAAGTAAGAGAAGCCATACAAGTCATTTACTCTCGCTGTTGTGACTAGGATATACACAAGATTATTGTCATGTCTCTATTGACCATGGAGACCGATGGCAAGGATTAACAAGAAACCTCAATCCTTGGAACTATGAGTAAGCCCCAAATAGTCAACCGCTATGGGTTTCTGTTATGTATTGCATAAAACGCCTTTAATAAAGCATACTGTCGGTTTTGTATATTTTATCATTTGATCAGGCCTAGGTTGATACATAGTAAGCAGTTAGGACGAACGAACGATGAAATACTGCCCCAATTGTAGCTTCGCCTTGAAGGAGCAAACCAAATTTTGTTCTGAGTGTGGTACACAGCTCCAACAAGCGCCGCAGGTAGCCAATAGTAGCACTTCGTCATCTAATGTGAACTCAATAGCTGGTGTTCCGTGGCAACCTCCTTTTGTCTCTCACCCTGCTCCTCAGCAACAAGCTTTCGTCTCTCCTGCTCTCAAGCCATCTCCCAATCTCGTTGTCTCTCATTCATTCCTTACCCCAGATAAAGCAAATGCCCAGTTCGAGGGAGAGGTGCAAGACTTTCAACAACGCACCGAGCAAACAATCGAAGCACGCTCTACGAACTCAGATGGAACAAATTTCTGGGGAAATGATCCGGTTCAACATGTGACGATTACTTGGCATGTGTGGACCTTTCGCGTGGTGCGCTATGATGCCCAAGGGAACGCTCTCCCTTCCATTCCTGTGGAGATGCGGAGCACCAGTTTTGAAGGAGGGATAAAAGATGGAGATATCGTACGAGTACCCTATGCCTGGAAAGCAGGACAAATCATCAAGGCTAAGCGAGTCTATAACCTGACTACGTCATCAAATGCTGGTGTCCCTGTTTCCAAAGTAGGAGCATTCTTGAAAGGAGTAGGCATTTTTATTTTAGACCGCTGTAAATCTGAATTCAACACTTAAGCGAGGGAGCATTGTCACAATTGATTGGCTGGCAAATGTCCTCATGATAATATACTCCTCTTGCTATAGCCCGAGTAATGATCATATCAAGCTTTTATATCATCAGGCCTAGGTTGATACATAGTGAGCAGCTAGGAAGAAGAAACGATGAAACACTGCCCCAATTGTAGTTTGGTCTTTACGGCGCAAACCAAATTTTGTCCTGATTGTGGGAGACAGCTCCAACAAGCGCCGCAGGTAACCAGTAGTCCCACTTCATCATCTAACGCGAACTCAATAGCTGGTGTTCCGTGGCAACCTCCTGTTGTCTCTCAGCCAGCACCTCAGCAACAAGCTTTCGTCTCATCTGCTCCCAAGTCGCCTCCTAATCTATCTCATCTGTCTCTTACTCCTGATAAGGCAGATGCCCAGTTTGAAGGAGAGGTGCAAGATTTTCAACAACGCACTGAGCAAACAATCGAAGCACGCTCTACGAACTCAGGTGGAACAACTTTCTGGGGAAATGATCCAGTTCAACATGTAACGATTACTTGGCATGTCTGGACCTTTCGAGTGGTGCGCTACGATGCCCAGGGGAATGCTCTCCCTCCCATTCCTGTAGAAATGCGGAGCACCAGTTTTGAAGGCGGGATAAAAGATGGAGATATAGTGCGAGTACCCTATGCCTGGCAAGCTGGACAAATCATCAAGGCCGAGCGAGTCTATAACCTGACTACGTCATCGAATGCTGGTATCCCTGTCCCTGTCAAAGGAAACACTTCCTTAGGAGGATTCCTCATAGGACTGGGCATTTTTCTTTTTGTGTTAGGCTGCTGTGGAGCCAGTTCGGATCCATCCAACGGAGGGGCATGGTTTTCCCTTGGGTTCATTTTCGGTCTGCTCATCCTATGTGGTGGATTGACTGTACTGTTTGATTGGTGACTATACAGGTTTGGTGAGCCTGCAAACTAGCACGTATCACGTCATATTGGTGCAAGACGATATTTTTCATTTCTGGGCGATTAATGATATTCAACCAGTCTGATGCGCTTACAGGAGGTACCTTCTAGTGGCAGACCAATTCTCAACCCAACACTTGGACTATATCCAGCGAATCGGAATAGAGCCTCCATCTGTTGCCATCACAGCCACAACTCCCAT
>CBJMBI010000728.1:0-2332 GCA_966427955.1 uncultured Ktedonobacterales bacterium | reverse complement strand
AACAAAATTTTAATTGCTAACCGAGGGGAAATTGCTGTCCGGATCATGGCAACATGCCGCGAGATGGGTATACGCACAGTTGCAGTATACTCCGAAGCTGATTGTGACGCTCTTCATGTTCGCCAAGCTGATGAAGCTTACTCTATTGGCCCCGCTCCCGCTGCCCAAAGTTACCTCCGGATAGATACAATCATAGATATTGCTCGACAAAGTGGGGCACAAGCCATTCATCCCGGCTATGGGTTTCTCTCTGAAAATGAGAAGTTTGTTGAAGCATGCGAACAAGCAGGGATTATTTTCATTGGTCCTCCAGCCGCGGCTATGCGGCTCATGGGCTCAAAGATTGCCGCCAAAAGCCTAGCAAACTCTGTGGGAGTCCCTACTGTCCCTGGCTATAATGGAGAAAGTCAGGATGATGAGATCTTGTTACGCGAGGCACGGCGGATTGGTTTTCCTCTGCTGATTAAGGCCTCAGCCGGCGGTGGCGGCAAGGGGATGCGTGTTGTCTCTACTGAGGACAATTTCCTCGCTGAACTAGCAGGAGCCCGACGCGAAGCTCGTGCCGCATTCGGCGATGCAACAGTTTTCCTTGAGCGACTTATCCAAAGACCACGCCATATCGAGATTCAGATCCTAGCCGATGCACATGGTAATCTTATTCACCTAGGAGAACGGGAATGCTCTATCCAGCGCCGCCATCAAAAGATTGTTGAGGAAAGTCCTTCAGTTGCCATAACCCCAAGATTGCGAGCTGAAATGGGAGATGCAGCACTACGTATCGCTAAAGCTGCAGGTTACATCAATGCTGGTACAATCGAATTCATGCTTGACGAAGAGCGACACTTCTATTTCTTGGAGATGAATACTCGTCTGCAGGTAGAACACCCAGTAACTGAGCTGGTTACCGGTTTTGACTTGGTACGCCATCAACTGCGCATTGCCGCAGGCGAAACTCTTGGTATCACACAGGAACAGATCAGCCAAAGAGGTCATGCTATCGAGGTCCGTATTTATGCAGAAGATTCACATCAGCAGTTTTTACCTTCTACAGGTGTAATTACCCGTTTCGTTAAACCTTCTGCCCCTGGCATACGCATTGATAGTGGGATCGAAAGCGGAGACGAGATCACACAATATTATGATCCCATGATCGCTAAGCTTATCGTATATGGAGAGGATCGTCCAGCAACCATCGCACGCTTACAGCAAGCACTCGAACAATGTGCTATCTTTGGCGTTACTACTAATATCCCCCTACTTCATACTATCAGTACGCATCACGCATTTATTAATGGAGATACTTCTACTAACTTCCTGCAAGAGTATCATCTTACAACTCCTTCCCACCCACAAGATACCATTCTTCCTAATGAGGTTTTAATAGTAGCAGCACTATTTGACCTCAAACGGGAAACAGCCATGCAGTCCTTACCTACTTCGCTTAGCCATCATGTATCTTCTTCAAAAGAGCAGAATCCCTGGCTAACCTTGGGACCGTGGCGTATGATTGGACAAGCATGGCAAATTACATACCAAGATGACTCTCGTTCCTACAAACTTGCAGTTCAACCGATATGTGGCCAAGTTGATACATGGACAATCCAGATCGACACCAATCCTAGTCTTGAGGTGTCTGGCAGAATTTATAATGATTCACTTGTCCAGCTCAGGTTCGGCACCAACCAAGTACGTGCATACGTTGAGCAACAAGAGCGAGAAATACATGTTATTCTAGCTGGAAAAATCTATCGTCTACAAAGACGTCAACCCCCTGACATACAGACTACTGCCCATAGCGATAGAACAACCCACACCCAAAAAACGCTGATCGCTCCTATGGCAGGTACGATTGTCAAGGTACAAGTCCATGATGGAACAATTGTGGAACCACACCAAGTATTGATGGTTCTCAATGCCATGAAAATGGAACATGCTATCACAGCTCCTTATGCCGGTAAAGTACGCCATGTCTTTTATCAGGAAGGCGAGGTTGTAAAAGGAGGAGCCATCTTAGTAGAGATGGAATAGCAAATACCCAAGATGATGCAAATAATCTTCAAATAATAGAAATAAGGGAGATCACACGATTATGCAAGTAGGCTTTATTGGAATTGGAGTCATGGGTCGACCGATGACACTTAACCTACTGAAGGCAGGGCACGATGTCACTATATACGCACGTCATCCAGAAAAGCCTGAAGTGCAGGAAGTACTCCAAGCAGGAGCCAGGCTCGCACCGTCATCCCGAGCTGTTGCCATAGCTTCAGAGATAGTGATTACGATGGTCCCCAACTCAGCACAGGTTGAAGAAGTCGTAGCGGGTCCAAATGGT
>CBJMBI010000727.1:0-2335 GCA_966427955.1 uncultured Ktedonobacterales bacterium | reverse complement strand
TATTATCTAGGGTAGAATTCCCCAATAATTGGACGTTTGTCTTATGCATGATATGATAAGTGTGGATTATTAGACAAATCTGCCAATTCCATCTCGATGGTAGGAGGGACACCTTGAGCATAGCTGTACGCCGATTGGCACAATACGAGTTGCTAAACCAACTGGGAAAAGGGAATGTCGGTCAGGTATGGAAAGCACGCGATCTTTCATTTCACCGCGACGTTGCCGTTAAGATATTTCATCCTGATTTGCAGCGCTCGGAGGCCTATTTCTTGACACGCCTAACTAATGAAGGACAGGCACTCCTCACACTTCGTCACCCTAATATCGTACCAGTACATGAGATTAAAGTAGCTCGCCTTACACAATCACAGGAGACAATAGCCTATCTTGTCATGGATTACATAAGTGGCCATACGCTAGCTGACTATTTGAGTATGACCGTTTGCAAATACTTTTTTCCTCCATTTACGGATATCGTCTATCTCCTCACAAGCCTGAGTACAGCGATTGACTTTGCCTATCAGCAAGGCATCGTTCATGGCAATATTAAACCAAGCAACATTCTTCTCAACAGACACAATACTTCGCAATTCAAGGTAGGAGAGCCATTGCTTTCCGATTTCGGCCTTGCTCAATTTAGAGGCATTGTAAAGAATAGTAATCCACTCTATATCTCTCCTGAACAAGCCCAGGGACTTCCCGCTAATCATCGCAGCGATATCTACACATTGGGGGTCTTGCTCTATGAATTGTGTACTGGCACCGTTCCATTTCATGATGAGAATCCAGTCACGGTGAGGACTCAGCACATCCATCGGTTGCCAACCCCACCCATGTTAATCAATCCTAACATTCCACCCGCGCTCTCGGAGGTCATTTTGCGGGCCATGGCAAAGGATCCTTTCATGCGCTTCTCAAAGGCCTCTTTACTAGCGGCTGCAGTTGCCGAGACCTCTTCATTGCAACCCAAATTTTACATTGGAAGACAATTACCTCCTGATAATGGGAATCTACTCAACACTCCACCCCTGATCTCTTCCAATACCTCACCCAAGGTCACTTCTATTCTTGGAGTCATACAACCTCATTCACAACAATTGCCCTCTAAACCCCTTATTGCAGAACCAATCCAGTCTTCTCGTAACATACAGAACTTTGTGCCACATCTCTCATCTCCTCCTTCAAGCCAGGCTAGCCCTCTCCCTACGGCATTAGGAGAGCTAGCAGAGCCATCTAGACCTGAGCAAACATTGTTGCCGGATACGGAAAAGCAGCGAGCTATACCCCAACCTGTACATGCAACCAAGTCAGAAAATTCATTCCAATTCAAATCTTTACCATCGCTACCAACAAAGCCCTCAACTTCTATGACCCCCACCATTCCATCTTCACAATTCACAGCAAGGATCCAACCATCTATCAATACCACCACGACTCCTAGAATTACAGCACCACATCTTGCAATTCACGCGTCGCAATTAGAACAGACAGAATATTCAACAGGGGGTTATAATCTACAAATCAAACCGAAACAATTTATCTCTTTTATTCCTGCACAAACTCCACCACCATCGCAGGAAACACAAGCACATCTGCTCTACAAAAAAGCGCCTGAATATATTATCTTTGCTTCTCTACTTGTCGCCGCTCTGATGTTCAATAGCGCAATAGGAATCAGTCTCCTGGTCAATAAAAGCCGATCTTCCTCTACAATCCATAGGTCAGGACGTATTTTCTTCCAGGATGACGCTTTTGGGCAGAACGATCAGTTGCGTGTTGATCTACAAAATGTAGTAGTTCAACCGAATGGAAAAAGCTATTTTGCATGGTTGCAGGATACAACTGGATATATAAGGCCTCTTGGTCCATTGACCATACAAAATGGACAGGTTTTATTTATCTATTCTGGTGATACTATGCACCACAATTTACTTGGTACTATGCAAGGGCTCATTATTACCACTAGAGATCAGGGGAGTAAACCACAGCCCCCTGACAAGCACAACAAAGTATACCAAGCATCATTCGACACTGACACACTTGCCTCTTTAAAAAACATCCTCTACCAGACACCTGGTTTACCCAACAATGGAAGTATCACTTCAGAGATACTGGACACCATCTGGTCTATCAATGACAAGGCAGGAAGCATTCATGATTCTCTCAATCATGACAACGCACTCGTGATTCGTCAGGCAGCACGTATTATCGATTTACTGGATGGGTCGGCATATGCTGCGCAAAGTGGTGATCAACCATCTACGGTAATTAGTGGAATTAATGCACCAATTGGTTTGTTGTCATCACCAAAACAAGTTGGCTACCTCGATAT
>CBJMBI010000726.1:0-2344 GCA_966427955.1 uncultured Ktedonobacterales bacterium | reverse complement strand
ACATCTGGTCTTGTTAAAGTTTTGGGTTTGAAAGTTTAATAGTGACTGGGCTTATTAAACCAACCTTTAATTGGCTGGTTTGATTGTTTTTACCCGCTCTAACCACTTCTTGGCAGTATGGTAAGTACAGCCAGTTTGACGCGCTATTTCAGCCGCTTTAATTGATGGATTTTGACGGTACAATGCTTCAATTTGATCCCCATACTCGGACTGCATTGTACCCTTCAAAATTGTACCCCTATTTGGCTCTACAGGCTCGTCTAGGTCATGCAATTGCACGGGTACAATCTCATCTAGGGCATGCAATTTAATGGGCTCAGTATCGTGCGTTTTAATGGGTTGAAGGGGCTCACCACTCATCAAAGATAGTTGCTGTTTTGTGAGTTCTTTCTCCCTTTGAATAGCGTATTCGTGTGCCTCCCTCTCTTGCTGAATACGTAGAGGTATGCGCCCCTGACCACCACAAAGAAGCTGGTCATACACTGTCTCGCTATGCTCACTTATAGCGGCTTTGATCACGTTGGTATTGTTGGCCAGTTCAGTGATTTCCGTCTCGTATTTTTTAGCCAGTATTGAGACTGCCTTAGCATCCGCATCTTTCTTTAGTGCTATGGCCATAAAGTTGACCGACTCTATACTTTCCCTGATGAGGACATCATTGTCTATCTTGTAGAGTTGAGAGGCACACATAACACCCGATACGAGCAGAGCAAAGATGGTTGAGAACGTCCATGCGAGAATATCGCTATGCAACCCCGCTAGACACCAGTGCCAAAAGATGTCGCCTAATCCTGCTGAGACCAGAATGAAGAAGGAGAGAAAGACCGTGTTTTTTCGTTTAGACTTCCCTAGTCTCTTCTCTTCTAGCTTCTTCCTTTTCTTGGTGGCCTCTGTCATTTCATCCTCTGGTATCTGGCCATACTTTGCGTCTAGGGCTGCGAAGGCTTCGTTCGTTTTGCGGATACGGGCCGCGGCTGAGAGAGTCATGCCATCCGCTAAAATGGCAACCAGGATACCGATCACGGCTAAAACTATGGTGAGAACCGACCAAGGCGTACCCGCTATCTGAATACCTAGCATAATCAGTCCTACCGGAACGACAATCGTATTTGCATAAAGCGCAAGTCTTGACGCTTTTGCTGTTAAGTACCCTAACAATAACTGTTGCTTCCTGTGGAGGTCTGCTACCTCCACTGTTGACGGATTGAAAAAGCCCATGTGTTTGTCTCCTTTTGTTTGCGAGGGATTTATGCTAAAATCCCTCTCTATCACAAATGTATTTAACTACTGGATAAATTGCGTTATTGCGAGGTGGATTCATCGAGGCTGGGATCTTGCTCCTGATCACCTTGCCATATGTAGCCAGATGGACACGAGCAATTTCCAGGATCTGTCTTTCATCCTCACTAGAAAAATGAGGTATGCTCTCAACGATCTTCTCAGCTTCTTTCACGGCACTTTCGGCGTTTCTAAAAATTCCCTCGTTTGGGCTTTCAGGCGACAAGTCTTCAGTTTCTTCTGAAGACCAAGAAAGGTCTTGAAAGGCCTCCCTGACTTCGCTGAAAGGCTTATATGGCCTTCCCCCATCAATGAAAGCCCGTAGATCATCCACCGTCGTATTCGGTATAGCCGCTAGCACTGGCTTGCTCCATCTGGACACATCCATCACAGCCACGCCAGGACCCGCGCCTTTCAATGCGGGTAACAACCCATCAATCTCCTCTTTCTGCAATCCAGCCATACGAGCGTGCATATTGCAGCTCTCGAACACAATACGGCTGCTCATGTTGTCCCTGGTCAGTGTCGAGAGCACTTCAGCAGGAAGAGCCTGCCCAGAAAGGATCACATAGCAGTTCCACTTCCTAGCCTCAAGGACAAACTTCTTGAGCAAACGAGACGGTCGGTAGAATTGATCGTACTCAAGCAGAGCATCTTCTTCGCCTTTTTTGCTGAGCTGCTTGACTTCTTTTACGCGTGCATCCTCGTGATCCTTGATCACTGGCATCTCATCTACTAAGAGCAGTAGAGGATGCATTGTCTTCTTCTGCTCTTTCCAGAGTTTGCGCCTCTGCTCAAGGATGCTGTGAAGCTTGGGACAACTGTTCTCAATATCTCCCAAATCATCACAGTAGTTAAGTCCGTAGGCCAGTTCGTTAAGGCCAGAATGTGGGTCCCATATCCACACCTCAGCACCTGCCTTTAGCAGGATGAGAATGTAGTACAGGAGCGCTGTACTCTTGCCTCGTCCTGGTTTACCGACCACGCACATGCTGAGCAAGTCTGTCACCGTGCCGAATACCGGACCTTCTTGCGTGTAGCAGAGTACAAGTTTCTGGTCTGTGAT
>CBJMBI010000725.1:0-2354 GCA_966427955.1 uncultured Ktedonobacterales bacterium | reverse complement strand
CCACAGGGCTGTGATATAGTCGCTTCTGACGAACCCATGCCAGATCTCTTGTCTATTTGGGCGTTTCACCTTATCTATCCTCCTTTTTCAGTCCTTTGCTCTTCACAATCCAACTGGCATGCTTGAAGTACCGACGCCCCAAGCCCTGACCTTTTTCGTTTCTAATTCGAGACAAACTCTCAGCAATATTCCCGCAATCTTGGTAGTACGTGCTGAATAGTTTGATTTGTAGCTCGTCTAGGATGTAATCCTCCGGTCCGAATACAGGCATCCCTTCGGAAGTCTCCTCAGACCGCTCTACAAGCCCATTCATGCTGTTTTTTGGCATTGCCGGTAAGGGGCCGGTGCTTCTCTCGTTTGAGCTTGGTTCCATAGTGATCGTTGTTTGTCCTAGGGACTGCCAAGATTGCGCCTCGTCACGCTCCATTCCAGGGTTTGTATAGAGTCCCGAGGGGGTCCCAGGAAGCTTGAAATTGTCGGCATGCCCTAGCAGATAGTACAGCGCGTCGTTGCTGGCCATACCAGTTCTAACTAAGCGTGCCTGTGGAGCAACGGTATTGTTGCGCATCATGGCCAGCCCCTTGCCTAGCACAATATTGTTTGTGCTCAGGAACTGCATAAGTTCCTTCTTCCCCATATCCAGGATCACAGCACCGCTATGATCATCACCCCCGAGATAGTAAGCGGTTTCAAAGTTCTCCCTCATAGCTCCTGAGAGCTTTGTATCCCTGGCTAGGAAGTTCTGAGCAACGGTAAAGATCTTGATCCCAAGCGACCGACCGACAATGATAAGCGTCTCTACCCACTCGGCTATCTCAGGATAGAGCTTGACCAAGTAGAGAAACTCTTCCAGGAAGATGTACAAGGTCTTGTAGGTATGGATGCCAGCATGATAGAGCTTGAGCCGACGCGGTACCTCTGTTAGTGCCGCCCACTCAACCATTTGCTTGATCTGCTCAGTTTCCATCAGGAGATGAGGCAATCCGCACCCTTCAATAGGTCCTTGGTCAAGCAAGGCTTTCGCTATAGGACGATAATCAAGGCCTTTCTCGTCTATCAGCGTGAATTTGATGTCAGCATGAATGACCTCATGACCAGTCTTAAGAAGCTGCATCTCTATCCCACGCTCGACTATTGTCTTGCCTCTACCAGTGATGGCGTTGAAGACACCATGGCAGAGTTGCTGATTAGCGTCTACTGTGAGAATGCCATCCTCTGTCTTGCAAAGGAAGATGTGATCCTTGGCTATCTCCGTTCTCCTGAAGACATCTATCAGATCGTAGGACTCCGGTATTTGGAGCTTCTTTACGGGGTCGGATTCAACAACCTCACCCTTCCCCATTCTGGCAATTTGGGCGGGTGCGTGGGATGCAATTGCATGGTAGTCCTCATCAGGGAAGACAACTGTATGGCCAGAGGGAACAAGAACACGCCACCTGTTCAGCTCCATCTCTGCCTTGATCTTTTCCATCTCAAGATCAAGCCGCTTCTGCTCTAAAAGAAGACTTTGCTTCTTTTCCCATCTCTCAGTTGAGAGTAGTTCAACCTCCTCACGCATTTTCTTGCGCTCAAGTCGACGTACTTGGAAGTTATGGTAAAGCAGGTAGAGCATCCATAGTATGGCTAGTGCGGTCAGGGCTAACAGGAGCAGCCCAATCCACACGAGTGCAGACGTGATATCCTTCGCGTGCTGGATGAGCAGAGCCAAGCCCATGATGCTGGTAACGAGTCCTCCCATGAGCCACGCATAGGCCCGATTGCTTAGTTTGTTAATCATCTCTCCTCCTTTCTGATTTCACACCAAATTTTCTACAGATGACTTGAAAGATACAATAACCAATTAAAAGCGTAAAAAGCTGTGTTCCTGTGCTAGAATGATCATAAAGCGTAAAAATGTGTTGTCCCGTTGCTAATAGGATTGAAATGGTGAAATTGAGTAGGTAGGCAACTGTTATCAGAGCACCGAGCAAAAGCCCGACGCATGCGACAACTCCAATCGAAAACACAAAGACTATGCACAGTTGCGTATTTGGAATAAACACCGTTTGCTTCTCAGCAAGATTTTTCATGTCTGGCATCTCCTTCCCTGGCCAGACATATGCTATACTGCTTTCTGGCCTAACTACCTTGTGGCTGTGCTCTCCTGTGTAGCGACCTGACAGGAGAGCGCCTTGACTACTTGTGTGGGCAGATACTCAAATGTTCTACCCATGCATTGCAATCTTCACACCATACGTCATACTTGAACGCTTTACCTGAAAATCCTCCCTCTTTTGCCTTGTTATCAGCATCAGCCATCGCCTCTTCTGGCGTATCCCCTTCTCCAATAAAGGTGACATCTCCTAAAATGGCAT
>CBJMBI010000724.1:0-2358 GCA_966427955.1 uncultured Ktedonobacterales bacterium | reverse complement strand
TGCTGCATCATAATGACTTTGCTAGTTTCAGTGCTTCACCTACATGCTGGTGTCCCATGGCTCTGGCGTAGGCTAGCCATTTATCCGCACCTGCCTTCACTACTTCACGCTTCCCGTTTTTGAGCGCAGGATATCCTAGTCTTTCACCTAACATCATAAACTCATACTGAGCTTGGCACTTTGAACACCACATATTCCCCATCTCGTCAAATTCAACCCCTAGCTCGTCAGGGGCTGGACGGTGTTCCTCAGTGAGCATCATGTCAAAGCGGGTAGAGCAAACCATATCAGAGAGTTTCACCACACTATTTTCTTCAATTTGCGGTAACGGTGGTAACGCGGTAACGGTGGTAACGTCGGTAACGCATTCCTCATCTTCACATTCCATGAACTGGTCATTCATTTCTGTGAATTTTTCAGAGGGACTGATATCCGGTAACGGGGTTACTACTGTTACCGTGTTACTAGCGTTACCACCGTTACCGCTGTTACCATAAAATTGATTTTTATTTTCTTCCTGCTTAGGGGAAGGAATGAGAGAGACATACCCTGATGGTTTGTTTTTCTCTTTGTCTTCTTCTCTCCATTCAATCTGATTATTGTCCTTCATACTGAATAGCAGCTTGCGCATAGTACCATCATTTACATCTAAGAGAGTAGCAATATCTTTAGGCATCATGGGTTGTAGAGCACCGGATAAAAGATCTATCACTGCTCTACGCTCTTGACTAAGGCCATAGTATGCAGCAGTCGCGCCTTCACCTAATACTTTCCACATGCCATTCTTGAAGGCTAGGGCAATATTTACCTCTTCTTTGTAGTCACGTCCTGATGCATAGAGAGTTGCTTCAGACTCACCTCTACCACGCTTTAAACTGATAAAGCCGTCTGCACAAGCTGTTACACCAGTAGTGGCGTTCACTTCATCAAATGGATCGTCAGCGTTGGCTTTGCGGAGGTGGAACTGGACCAGGATACAGATCCCGTACTTGTCTGCTAGCTTCTTAATGCCGTCTAGTGCCTCATAGTCAGCATCATAGCCTGTTTCACCGTGTCTGCTCTTAAGACGGGGTTTCACTTTCACCCAAGGGTCAATGATGATCAGCCGTGCATTGGGGTGTGAGAGTATCCATGCTTCTAGTTTTTCAAGGCCTCCCTCATTCATCCTGTCCCAATTGGTTACAATATCCATGTTGCTCGGGCCGTTTTCTCCAGGAGACAAGAGTTGTCTCGTACGATCCTGTAATCTCCTTTGGGTATCCTCTAGAGCCATATAGAGGACATCCCCTTGATCGACTTTGTAGTGACCGAGCGCAATTCCCCCAGTTGCAACCGCAAGACCCAAATTCAAGTCTAGCCAGGACTTGCCTATCTTCTGCTTGCCACCTAGGATGATGAGTCCTGCAGGTAGGATGTCGGGCACGATGTATTTGATGGGATCAAATTGCTTGCTCATCAGATCTTTGATAGAGATAAGATCAGGCTGGGGTTGCTTCTTGCGCAGGTTATCAAACTTGGCAACTCTGACCAGATTGTCGAATTCGCGTGATGGGAAGTCCTTTTTCCAAATGTCATGAGCCGCTAGCTTGATACGAGACTGCTCCATATCATCCATTTCAGCGATGTCAGGAGCTAGAGCATAGAGAGTTTGTAGTTTCCGTTCTATGAGCGCCTTCAAAACTCTCTCGTCTCGGATGTCAAATGTGGGCGTCTCATCCTGCACCTCGTTAGCGGATGCAGCATGATTAGGGACCATGGCAGGCTCTGGCTTTGAACGGGGTTCTCTCATCCCATTCTCTAAACCACTTCTCATGGTCCGTTCAATCTCACGATCGGACAGCCCACACTGAGCAGCAGCAGTATACAGGCTGTTCTCTGCCTCATCCCGTGAAAGCTCACCACCAGCCACTAGCTGACCTAGCACGAAGGCCGCACGGTTCAAAGCCTCATTGCGCCCGCCTTCTTGGCAAGAGGCAAGGATTGTACACTCTTCTTCCATGGCAGTCTTCCCGTATGCTGAACTTCCAATAGTTGGTGACTTCACAAGCTTAAGTGGACTTCTCTGCCGTGTTTCCTGTCGCTTTTGTGAGACCTCTGTGTAAATGGCAAGCAGCTCCTCTTGTCTCTCCTCAATAGCGTGAGGTGTTCCAGGTACATGCTTTCCCGTGACAGTAAAGTATCGTTGGTGGTCATACATCTCGATACGTAAGTCCCCCTCAGCTTTTAGGTTGGCAGGAATGTTGCCTTGTACCCAAATATGAACTCCGGTACCACTAGGGGAATACTCGGTATAAGAGTTGAGGCGAGCTATGATCTTCTGAGCAAAGTCTGTGAGCTTCCCATCTATAACACATTTAT
>CBJMBI010000723.1:0-2359 GCA_966427955.1 uncultured Ktedonobacterales bacterium | reverse complement strand
GATATGGACGTGCATGCTCCTCGCAGAGCCAGAAAATATTGCCATCCTCTGTCACGACCTTTTGCAAGCCATCCCAATACTGATTGGGATCAGCCTCTTTCAGGAAGCTGTACAATACTTGGAGTGCCAGTCTAATATTCTGTTCAAAACCTCCGAGATAATGTCTCTCAGCTAGGCAGCCAGAGCCATGCTCAACAATTTTAGGAATGTCTTCAACAATCTGTTCCAGTAAGTCTATTTGCTTACCAGGCCGTTTATATGTCTCTTCACTAATTGCAATGTTTAACACTCTCCCAGCAATAGGCATACCAAATTTCAAAAGCTCAATCAGACACTTCAGCCAGGGTGATATCTTGATCCACCAATCTTTTGTTTGATGTAGATCATAGCCTTTGGAATCATGCATGCAATGAGGTCCTTGAGGATACTGACAGACCAAAAATAGCTTGTAATCATGACTGATCCAATTTTTGGGATTGAACAGCGTTGTTGATCCAGGAACGAGGAAGAAGGTATTCGGACATTCTATCTCCATCTTTTGCATCTCAAAGTTCCATAGGCGCATAAACTGGCGTACATTCCACTCACAGAGCTGATTAAGACGTTGTAATAAAATGCCAGAGCGAGATAACAACAGATCTTCTTTGTGTTGAAGAGCATCCAAACGCTGTAGAATTTCCTGCTGTCCAGCAGCAACAATGGTGTGTACCTGAGGAGTTGTACTTACATGGATGCCGTAGAGCAAATTGCGAACGAAGACCTCACGAAAACTTTCTCGGCACTGGATGATTTCCACACCTTGATTGAGCCGCCTGACGAGATCTTCTTCATAGCGGTAAGCTTCTCGGCAGGCCCGCTCTTCCCCGCTTTGCAGGTGACAGATACAAGGAACTTCCCGCCTAACTTGTAGTCCTTCAAAGCGAGACAAATTCAAGTCCATCGTCTCTTTAAGCATGACCAGGAAGGTGCGAGGTTCCACTCCCCACACTTCGATATGAAGCTCGTTACGTTTGGGTAACAATTCAACTCGCGCAAAATGATCCTGATAGGAGAGGACAACACCCTCGCGCCAGTGCAGGTTGCAGGTATAGCGGTGTGTGTGAACAATGAACCAGCTCATGACGCTAGCAGGAACAACATCGAACTGGTAGGTCATCTCCACATGGACTTTGCCAGCATTTCTTTGCTCAGGAGTCCAGGCTGGCAGTGCTGATGGCGGCTGATAGGGCAAGAGCTGAGGAATGAGACTGTGGGTCGCATGTTTCTGTGAGAGCAATGGATCAATTTGGTAACAGAGATCAAAACATTCCATCAGACGCAAAAAGATTGGATGGAGAGCTGGATCATACTGATGGCCTTGGTCATCATGAGCCCAGATGCGGGCAAGTTCGGCATGCACTAAAATACCATTCTGTTTCGTTGCTTCATCTTCTAAGACCTTACTGATGGCTTTGGTTACCCAGTTAGGCTTAAGAATGACGATATCCCTTAGGATTGGATCATTACGGAAATAGAGGATCTTGCCAAGATCGTGCAGGTAACTTCCCAGGGTGCCTTGCGCAAGTGCAATATGAACTCCTTTTGCTATACACAGATGCATATAGGCATGTGCACTGATATGATGCTCAGTGCTAGCCACTAATTCGCGCTCAACTTCCATCCAGGAGATCGGCCAGGGTTGTCCCATCAACGGAAGCTGTAGTGCATGCTCTGCTATAGTCCGTTTCAGTTCATCAATGCCAATCCCTGTCTTACTGCTAACACGCAACACATCAACGATTTGTGGGTAGTCAGATCGATACTGTGGAGCATTGAGATTAGGCAGTCGCTCATCAATATGTGTTGCGACTAGAATAACAGGCGAATCAGGAGCCAAGGTGCTGATGATGCTGAGCCAATAGTCTAGCTTGCTTTGATCTGCTCCAGCGCGGGCATTCCATACCACGAGGTAAAGTGAACGCCTCGTAAAAAAAAACTGGTGCGTGGCACGATAAATGTCTTGCCCACCAAAATCCCAGATATTCAGTATCAACTGCATTGAGGAGAGAGAAGGATGAGATAATGTGATGGTCTCGATCTCAATCCCATGCGGGGTTTCAAGTAAAGGATCAAATGGTTGTTGCTCCAGAGCTCGCAGTAAGGATGACTTACCCGTTCCAGCTTCACCCACTAGGATCACCTTTGCCTCATACCGACGACGGACAGGATCCCGATTTAGCTCTCGCAAGAAAGTAAGTATAGCCTGAGTTCCTTGTTCTACTATTTCTAGTGGTGGAGTCAGAAGATAAGGATTATTTTCCAGCCGTAGGATCTGTAGATTGGTCAACTGGCCTAGTTCGGCAGGCAACTCACGCAATTG
>CBJMBI010000722.1:0-2361 GCA_966427955.1 uncultured Ktedonobacterales bacterium | reverse complement strand
GTCTCAAAAACAGATCCCGCAAGGGTTGAGGGTTCGAATCTCTCCACCGGCATTGACTGTCTCTACTTGTCTACAGAGGTCAATCCCAAGCTCAATTTTCTCCCTCTCACTCCATTTTTGTCTATCAGTGTCGTTTGTTGTCTACCGGTTTTCCTGTCAATTTTCCTGTCAGAGAAAACCACACAGAGAAAGCCTCAACGGGCTTGGAGAGTCATCCCACTACCACTAGCAGATAACAAAGAAGCCTGTAATTTGGAAAGTAGATTTTTCCAGATACAGGCTTCTTTCCAGACTTGGGGATGCTTCTTCTTTACAACCTCTCTGCTGTTCATAACTCTTGAGGCGTCTCTCGTAAAAATTCCATCCGAGAGCACGGAAATCGCTTCAGCCTATCTCTAGAGGAGCGTACTGCACAAGACCGCAATCTTTTTGAGGATCTTTTGACGATTCTTTGCCCTCTTGATCCACTTGGGAAGCCGACTTGCCAGCGTTTTGTTCCTGAAAAAAGCTGTGGCTTGCTCAGGGAGACCTTCACGCAATGTCGCTTGCACAGAGTTGATGACCAGTCATTTCAGACGCGAGCACAGGCCAGAAGCGTTCCCTTTGATGACATCGAGACGTTCTCTAATCGAACGCGGAGGTATTCCACTCTCCAATCGAGGAGTCCCCTCATCTCCGAACAATTGATGAGCTAACATTTCTCTTCGGGGACTCCACCAATTCGGGTGAAGATCATATTGTGATTTACACAGGAGTTGCTAGTGTTGTGAAGACGAATCGGAGATCAATGATATTCCCCTCAATCTGACCTGAAGTACAGTGAATGATAGCTAATGGAGCATAGTGATGCTCGACGCCGTGTGGTGGTAGTGCAACATGTTGACTAGGATCTTTTCTGCTCAAGGGCCATTCTACATCCCCAGTCACCGTGCGAGCTGGGATCAGCCAATAGTCGCCCGTGCGATACTGGTTGGGTTGCTGATCCCCTTTTTGGAACTGGATCTGTACGCCATCTTCCAGGGTGATCCAATTTTCTGCGATCACACTATTCGTGCTTTCTCCCTTTCCCTCGACAAGCTTCACTGTACCGGAGGCGCTATCAAAGTAGTCTGGCTCGTCATCTTTCTTAGACACTTTTGGGTGTTGGTCCCAGCGGCGCAAAACGAGGTTGATATGCTTGCGGCTATCCTTGGCTATGTCTATTGCAAGCGCCGACGCTCCTTCTAAAGTGACCAGGATGTTGAGCGGGTCGCTCAGATCAACTTTGTTCACTTTGAGCAAGGGATAGGCAACTCTGTCGAGCAGATAAGCCCTATCTACGATCTCAACCCAATCTCCCTGTGTAATGGTGAGGGCCTCATCACGCCCTACATTGCCAATAGTGACAGTTGTGGTAACGGTTGTGGTTGTATTTACTACCCTTGGTGTACCAAGGATGGGGAAGACGACGGAACCATTATCGCGTGACCATTTGAATGTGACCGGTGGATCAGTCAATTTCCCTGGATGTCCAAGATTTCCTGAATGAATTTCGACACGGTATAACTGGTTCTCATTACCACGATACCGCGAATCGGGAGCAATGGTACAAGCATCAGTGTTGTCCTGAGTCAATTTTGCTCTGGCCTTCAGTCGACCGCGATTGGCAGGTTGGAGAATCTCTTGCAATCGATTACTGATTGTACCAATTTGCTGAGGCGTAATCTGGACACTTTCCTCTGCCTGCATGTTGACAATTTGGGTGAAACTGGTTTTACCCTCTGGATCAAATTTTGCTTTGCTGATTAGCTTGACTTGCCAGACGATCTGAGCACGTGTAGCGGTATCTGGCTGAGTTGCACCAAGTGCCACTTCGCGGATAGCACTATCTTCCAGAAAAGTAATCTGTTCTGCCCATACGTCTAGGTAAACCAGATAAAACGGTGAATCATCGAATGGCAATTCATCTGGTTTTGCATAGTAAGGCTGATTGAGGTAGGTATATAATGGCAACGGCAGGCTATCTTCATAAGGGTCGTGGCCATCCACTGGGATGCCATCGACATCAATGCCGTTATTCCTCACCAGGATGCCGTTGACATAGTAGTCACCTATGCCAATAGAGAAATCCCCGTCATCCTTCTTTGTAATCTCAAAGCCATTGTGACCATGTGGTCCTCCATATGGCCCAATAATAGCACTAGCGAGCTGACGCAGGTAGTAGGTAAGAATATCACCCTGCTCGTTCCAATCAGCATCGAGCTGAACCCTTCCTTGCTGCATCAAGACACGAGAGAAATGTTTTAAGTGATGAAATGTGTCACTCGTGAAATCACCTTTGAAATTACCATCCATATCTTTCAGACCTCCTAATTGGCTAAT
>CBJMBI010000721.1:0-2365 GCA_966427955.1 uncultured Ktedonobacterales bacterium | reverse complement strand
CCACCTTACGTCTATAATTGGAGAGACGCAGACAATTCATTGAAAGATACGCGGCTATGATATATCGTCTCTGTTTAAACGAATCAAAGCTGATCAATTAAGCGGGATTCGTGCACTATCCATTGATCGAAACTATATAAGAAAGACTATCTTGTCCCTTCTTAACCTTTAATAGCTCCCACAATAGCCTGGATGAAGTAGCGCTGCAAGAGAGCGAAAACCAAAATGATTGGTAACAGTGACATGACTGATCCGGCACATAATAATGTCCAACTCGACGAATGGTCCGCCGAGAAGGCATAGAGGGCAACTGGTAGTGTGCGCAGATCGGGATTACCCAGAGTGAAGACTAATGGAATAAAATAACTGTTCCAAGCGCTGATAAAAGTTAGCAGAGCAACAGTAGTTATCATTGGGCTAGCTAAGGGGACCATCACATACCAGAAGGTTTGGTTAAAACTAGCGCCATCGATACGCGCTGCCTCCTCGATATCTTTTGAGATAGTGGTAAAGTAACCAGCAAAAAGCAAGGTATGAAAGACCATGCCACTAGCTACTTGGACCAGGATGACTGACCAGAGTGTATTGAGCAACCCCAAATGTTGAACGATATCAAAAATGGGAACAATCGAGTAGCCATGTGGGAGAAAAAGCGTTAGCAATATAAGACAGATAATTATCTTTTTGCCGACAAAAGCTACACGTGCTATTACATAACCTGCCGTTGTGGTAAAGAGCACCACCAAAAGAACTGTGCAGACAGTACTGATGATCGTATTAAGGAAGTACTCACCAAACGCTGCATCGTTCCAGGTACTAATGTAATTTGACCATTGTGGTTGTTGTGGCAAAATGCTCAAGCCACTAGAAGCAAATTCATGGATATTCTTGAGAGAGGTGCCTATGGCCCAGAGGAATGGATAAACCCACAGATATGCGCCTCCCAGCAAAATCAGGTGCGTTAGGATCTTGGCTCGCTCAAATTTACGCAAGATTTGCTGGATCTGACTGAGCGTCTGTCGCTGCATAACAGGCCGCGTTAAAGTTATTGAAGAATGCATTAATTCTCCTTATGTTAACTCTGTTATATCCTTACGTAGGCGTATTGCATTACGCACAATAACAATCTGACCAAGCGTCAATCCCAGGATAGAGACACCAAAGAAGAATGAAGCAGCTGAAGCTAATCCAACATCAGGTGTAGCCATGGTTCCCGGACCACCAAAGCTGCCAAAGGCTTTGTGATAAATATAGGTACTTACCACCTCAGTTGCATAATAGGGACCTCCTCCCGTTATCACTTGCACCAAGTCAAAGGTCCCCAGAGCCTCTAGGATTGCCAAGATTGTAATCACCCCTCCAACGTTGCGCAGGAGTGGAACGGTGATGAAAAAAAAGCGTGTTAAAGCATTGGCCCCATCGATCTGTGCTGCCTCGTACAGCTCTGCCGGTATAGACTGCAGCGCAGCGAGGAAGTTTACCATATTAATGCCTAAGGAATTCCAGATACCGACCATGCAAAGGATAACAAAGGCCCAAAAAGAGTTCCCAAGCCAATCAATAGGAGTCTCAATGAGGTGGATATGAACCAGAAAATCGTTGAGTTGGCTTCCAGACGTAGTCAGAAGTAACTGAATAACGACGCTAGTAACGGCCTGTGATGTGATAACCGGCAGAAAATAAACTGTACGGTAAAAGGTACTGAACTTCAAATATGGATGGTTGAGCACTATGGCCAAGACAAGCGCGAGGGTAAGTTGAATCGAAACCGTAACTACTGTAAAGATGGCGGTATGTAAAAATGCATTCCAGAAGAAGCGATCAGTGATGGTCTCTATGAAATTGCGCAATCCTACATACTGTGAGGGTTGGCCAATACCATCCCACTTGTAGAGCGTGTAAATAGCGGATACGATTGTGGGATAGACGGAAAAAACCAGCAGCAGTATTAACATTGGTGCTAGATAAAAATAGGCCCAAGCGCTCTTTTGCAGTTTTTGTTTCCAGGTTGTAGTTAACAAGGCACAATGCTGGAAGGGTGCTATCCTATGCATTGCAGAAGAATCCTGTCAATTATGGATTATACAGGAGATCAGGACCTTGGCTTCGTCAGATAATCCTTTGTCGGATCCCAATCAGCGAAAATGTAGTCGTCCAGACTCACGTGTAACCCTGTAGCCTGAGCATCTTTCACACCTTGTGCCAGAGCAGCATTGGCTTTGTCTTCCAATTCAGAGAGTGCACCATGAATATCGCTAATCTGCCCTGACCAGATCCCGCTAATGACATCGTTTACACTAGGGGTAAAAGAAGGCACTTTAACTTTACCTGCGTCAGGATTGCGTGCTGCTGGATCAGGTCCGAT
>CBJMBI010000720.1:0-2365 GCA_966427955.1 uncultured Ktedonobacterales bacterium | reverse complement strand
AAATTTTTTGACACGAACAACGGCAACGACAACAAGCCCAATATCTGACATCCAAGCAAAACAAATAACAAGCACCTTCGGGTGCTTTTTTTGTTTTTTGTAGGAAAATTTGATTTTTTGATTTTTTTTCTTATGATCTATTTATGAATAGATTATGGGATGAAACATGACTAAAACAAAAACAACAATAAAAATCTTAGCATTAGCATCATTATTATGTGTATCTAGCGCCTCTTGGGCAGACGATCCAGCTAGTGCAGGTAGTGGGACAGCGGATGCCACAACATCCACTGGGGCAAGTACAAGCCTTGTACTACCTCCCCCTCAATACTCTGCTGATCAACTAGCTCAAGCGGGCTGCGATCAAAATGTCTGGAACAGAATGGTTGCGGACTATCAGAGAACTGCACAAACGAAAGCAGCCATTGGTGAGAATGCAGCTTTGCGTGTCAAAAATTTAACTCCAAGCGCCTCTAACGTAGCAAGTTGCTTTGACTCAGCAGCTCAGTTGGTCAACAACGCCACTCGCGCCTACAACACCATTGCTTCATTACTGACAGGTGGAGGCTTAGATCCTTCCAACTTGTACTCATATGCCCAGAAATTGGTTGTGGGAGCAGCATGTAGCCAAGTCAATCAGATGGTCAACAGTAGCGGTCTTGGTTCAAGCATTGGACAGGTTAACAGCACAATTGGTGGAGCATTGAATACTGGAACAACTGTTGGCGGAATAAACACTGGTTCAGTATCAACTATCTTAAATGGTGGTGGTTATCAGCAAAATACATCCAACAACATTCCATATGTGAACGGAACAGGATTAGCCAACTCCACTGGAGCAACTGGGCTATTGAACAACCTTAACCCATTCAAGTAATTTGAACCGAAGAGAACAATAAGAATATAGAGGACACCATGAACAAAACAAGACTAAACAAAATCATGCTAGGAATTGCCTTAACAGGCTTAACAGGAGTAGCAGGAGCGCAATGGCAAGTAGATATTCCAACCACTGCGACCTTTACTCAAACATTCGCCCAGGTAATGAATTCATTAAAGGCTTCCGTCGATAACACGACCACTCAGTTGGATATCGGCAGAAAGCAAGCAGCTCAATTGCAGGCAGACACTGATGCCCGCCAGAGATATGCGGCCATCGAAGCCAAGACAGCTCAAGACATCGCGGCGATCTACCCTACCCTTCAGGCTTGTGCTGAACAGTCTGCTAGACAGGCGGGAGCTGGAGCTATGAGAGCTTCAGCAGCAGGCGGCAGCTCTGGTGGCTCACCTGGTGCGAGATCAGCCGGGGGAGTCGCACTTTCCTTACGCACTGCACTTGATACAGCCGCCTTCATGGTGGATCAGAAGTCAAAACTAGATACTTGTTCTGCAACTGATAAGGGTGTGGCCAATTGTGGTGACTCACCTGGAAACTATGGCGGCTCCCCTGATGGAAAAATACCAGGCTCAGATGTCTCCTCTCTATCTATCAGAGGAAATACAAGCAATGCTGACAAGCTTGACAAGACTCAAGAGGTAGCCAACTTCACACTCGATGCGAAAGGCATTGATGTTGCCAACCAGTACATTGCTAATGCGACTCTATACAATGCGCCCAAAATCCTACCAAAGGATAAGATGCAAGCCGATCCAACCTACAAGTCATTGTATGACTCCGTGATGGTCAAGTTGAATGGTGCTCAACAAGCAATGAAAGACATTCTTGCTGATAGAAAGGCAAATCCTGCTATCGCTTCTGGTGGAGATAGCTTAGCTCAACAATACTGGGCCCAGAATAAGTCTGCTTACCAAACCGTACTAGGCTTAAAAGCTCCAGACGCTCCTTCTATCGCTGACGTTATAAAGTTCAATGCGGCGAACGACTATGTGGGAACACCACAACCAACATATGAGCAACAGGACGAGAAGCAACTATTGATTTCTCTTAATCAAAAAATCGCACTTAGCAACCTAATCACATCAAAACAGCTAAGCCAACAAGAGAATACCAACATCTTGCTATCATTGTTATTGACCCAGCAAGTTGCACCAGCAGATATCAACAAGGTCAACGAGAGATACAGCAAAATCATGAACACAAAGACGAACTAAAATAAGCAAAGGAAGGTATGGGATGACCAGACCTTCTTTATTTGGAAGTAGATATGGACAAATTTTTACAGAAGATGCAGTTACAGATCGAGAACAAGATGCTTGCCGTAATCAAGGGCGAAAGCATCATCAAGCCATTTTCTCAAGTCTACAGCGAAGTAAGAGAGAGAATTGAGAAAGAGTTTCCTGGCGTGGAGAGGGAGGAAAGATCAATCATTTACTCAGATGGAGAAGCCTCAATCTATACAGCAGT
>CBJMBI010000719.1:0-2365 GCA_966427955.1 uncultured Ktedonobacterales bacterium | reverse complement strand
ACTTATGGCGCACTATTGCCAGCTTCGGCGGCTATCTCAACCGTAAGAGTGATGGACCTCCGGGGTGGCAGACCTTATGGAAAGGGTGGTTATATGTCCAGACGGTTCTTCAAGGCGTCCGTCTTGTAATGCGTTTTCCTCCTGAGGGATTTGTGTAAAAATGTCAGGAGTATAAAGAGTGTTCCGTGCCATGTCCGCTGATCTTTTGGCATCTGCAATTTGTAAAAGTGATAATTAAATGGGCGGATTACCCACATTCCGCAGTTTACGGAGAGAAAAAATAGAATTGTGAATACGTAGGACCAAGGAGACGAAGAACCTGCTGATGAAGAGCTTGCAACCCCAGGACTTGAGTTTGGAAACGGGAACCCATGCGGATGTGCAAGAGATCAATCCCCTCAAAACATTGGAAAACCCAACGCATCGTAGGACGATTGGTCGGTTTGTTGACCTGATTAGGAACGGTTTGTTGGGTTGCCACAAGTTGGGAGCGCAGCAGATGCTCAGCCAAGCGATAGACCAACAAACAGAGGACCATGATGAAGCTCAAGGCCATCACGCGTTCTGGCTTTTTCACGAAGATAGAGGAGGCTAAAAACAGGGGGTCTTTGAGGAAGCGAAATCCTCGTTCAACTCCTCCCTGCTCTTTGTATGTCATATACACCTGCTCATGAGGCAATTCCTGCTCTTCAAGCACGTTCGTTGCTACAATGAAGCGTGCTTGTTTTTTGATCTGCGCTTCCACTTCGCTCTGATCAATGGTGAGAGTCCCTAACACGTGCCAGACCGTATAGTCTGGTGATGCATCATTTTTCGGGCGTCCTTTTTGCTGATAGCGTCCTTCTTCCTGAAACAGACAACTGACTGTCAGAAAAGAAGGCTTTCCTTTGATCGCCTGTCTCCATGCAGCTTCGGCATCATCTCGACAAGCCAACTCCTGCTTGGAGAGATGCCAGAGCTTTTTCTCCCACTGAGCTTTCGCTTTCTCCACTTTCTTCTCCATTTGGAGGCGAGCAGCCTGTTCTCCTGCAGGCGTTTGCACGATCACCCACCGTTCTTTTCCCTGCGGCAGATCCATGATGCAAGCTTTGTACTGCCCTGATCCATCGGAAAGCTGGTGCCAATCTCCTGTTTCTTCTTGTACCGCTGCTTTTGCCTCTTTGGAGGTCTCGGGAACCCGGCTGATCCACTTGATTTTGGCCTCGTTATAGCGTGTCATATTGGCTTGACTGTATCCACCGCTATCGAAGACGGCAAAAGGCTCTTTCTCCTCTTTTGCCAGTGTTTCACGCAATTGCTTCATCACATCAGTGACACTGGCACTCAGACTCTCCTTGTCAGAACTATTACCATCGAGGGAACGCATGAAGATGGGAATATCCCCATCATGGGTCGTGGCTAAGCCCATCATCCATTGCTTGAGATCAGCACGGTGATCACGTGAATAGCCGTAGGTGATGGCTATTGGGATTGCCTCGTCTTCACTGCTCTCTTTTCCTGTTTTCCCTTCTTCACCGTTCTCCTTGCTCGTTTTCTCCCCTGGAAGATACTCTCCATGCACCGAAAACGAGGTCGTATCGATATGCAAGTGCTCTGCTTTGAAGCCAAAGCGGTGACGCGCTTGCTGTGCCAATCCTGCAAAGAGCGTCGTTGGGTCATGCTCGTAGATCCAATCGAGGGTTCGCCCCAACGTATCAGACGCTCTGCATGTCAGCTGTGATCCCCTTTCCTAACAAATGTTCAACTGGTTTGTTGGCAAAGAATTGAGGCACGAGGTAGAGTTGGCGGTTGGAAAAGCCCAATCCATTTAAGATCATTGCCACTACTGCCGTTCCCACGCTGACTTGTCGCCGATTCTCGCTTGCTCGTGCATCAAGCCATGCTACTATGCCTGCTTCTCGACACACCCCGGCGATTATTCCCAGATGGTCCAGTCTTTCCGTTTGATATTCCACTCCCTCTGACACTTCCTTGTCCCTTCCATGTTTTTTCTTACCTTACGGGAAATCCTTTTTTTCGTCAACCCTTCTGCGGAATGTGGGTCTAAATGGCATTGACAATCTTTTCTCTCTATGTGAATTAACATCCAGAGTTCCCACCAATGCCTGATGCATGGAGAAGCTATCCTCCCGTGGAAGAAGCCTATCCAAGAATGTAAACTCCGCCAGAACTTTGGCAGTGAGACTTCTCCTTATGAGAACTAACTATGTTGGATATCCTCATGGAGAACATGAATGCTTAATATAACAAGGCCTCTCTTGTAGCACGCAAAGGACGTAACTAATGTGCTAAAATAGAATTATTAAAAATTCAGTAACCATAGCCACATGCATTCCGTTCTAAACTATCAGAGAATACATCCTAG
>CBJMBI010000718.1:0-2367 GCA_966427955.1 uncultured Ktedonobacterales bacterium | reverse complement strand
TGCATCTGACCAGCATTGTTCATACCACTGATTGAGCTGATCCATGGCTAGGAGACCAGGCACATTGGCGGCGGAAATGCGTTGCTCTTCATCAACCTGGGCCAGCTTTTTGCGCTCACGACTCTCCATAATCCCCTTGACACGCTCAGGGGCTATCTCCTCGGCTGAGAGTGTGGCACGGTGGACAAGATTTAACTCGCGGCTAGTGAGAAGCCCAGCACGCGTGAAATTTGAGGAACCAACGATGGCGGTATCTGGAGCTAAGCGAGTAGCGTCAATATTATTGTAGAATAGATAGCATTTGGCATGCAAAAATGTTTTGGTGTAAAGTCGGATCTCTACATGTTCTTAGCGCAGAAAGGCAATCAGCCCTTCGATCATTTGAAGCGTCTTCTCGTTGAAGCTGGCCTCATCCAGCTCACGGATGAGCCCTTTGACAGGCTTTGCACCTGCCTCACGTAGACCGAGGTCCGTTCCTCCTTCAGGTTCATCACCCAAGAGCAAACGCAAGGAATTTAGCCCGTCCATTCCTGCTTGCAATAGCTGCCAGCCTCCTACGTTGAAGTAGGCTGTAGCAATATCAAGTGCATGACCTTGGTGCCGAACCAAAAGGCTGTTCAGTACATCGCGCATACTATGCTGCTGATTATCGATGACAAAGGGAATATTTGTGATGATGGATAGACCATCTGGTGAAGCACCTTCCTCCATATAGGGAGTGAGAGTGAGTTGTTTGTTAATCTCGTCCATACCATTGTCTAGCCAGAGCACAGTTCAGAAATCAAAGCGAGTTGAACATCTGTCCAGAGTATAGCAGCGCTTTTTCTGGCTGTCAACCTTATTTTAAGTGTGTCTGACGTCTTGATTGCTCAATATCTTATGGCAGTCAGTTCCATGTAGAATTTTGAATGAGCCAAATCCCTTCTATCAAAACATCAAGATACCAACCTTGCCATCCTTATCAGGCTGTGGCTGGATCTTCAACGTATCAACTAGCCAATCCAGGAATGCATGCTGTGCCGCACGTTTCTCTTTATTCAAACGTAGCATCTCTTCAGCCAGGAAAGCTAGCAGATCATGAACAATATCTGATGCCTCCGGCTCCTGCGAGAGCAGGTGTGAAGGTGTGAAGGTAGCTTGACAAGCCTACCAACCCATGGGACAATACGATAGCGTTAGGGAAGGTGTAGGAGTCCCGGTGGGCCTCACCGTCTTCAAAACGGCTGGGGGCGCTCGGCGCGGTCCCTGGTGGGTTCGACTCCCATCCGCCTCTGCTTTTGCAGAATAGATTCAGGAAATGCAATAATGCTGAAAAGCTGGTTAATACAAAATTTCAAGCCTATCCTTGATTCAGGTGAATTAAAACTAGCTCCCGTTACAGTGCTTGCCGGTCGCAATAGCTCTGGCAAGAGCAGCCTCATCCAGTCAATTCTCATGATTGCTCAGACTTTGAGTAGCCGAATATTAGACCGAGCGTTACTCCCAAATGGTCCCATAGTCCAATTAGGAACCTTTGAAGATATATTGAGTGAGCAAACTAATCTGCGAACGATCGTGGTTGGCTTTGAACTGGAAACGGAAGAAGAGACAAAAGCGCCCATTAATTCTAGAACCAAGCAACTAGATGGAAAGGCTGTTACTAGATCAAGTACAAATATAAAATCTGTCAAGGTTACGTCTCAGTTTCGAAGTGCTAGCAGTAACGGTACAAGCATTTCAGCCATCGAGGCTTCGCAAGTCAATGTTGACAGCGTTTCATTGGAAATAATGGCTTGCAAATCTTTGTTCTCAGAAGGAGGAACTCATAGACCATATGAATTTAGCATAGATATTAAATCATTATCGCCTAAAGAACTTTATGAATTCCTCAAAAGCATTCTACCCGAATACCTAAAACTTGTTCCCTACAATTCCAAAGAGTTAAATTATCTAGGCACATTCAAATTAAAAGGGACATCAGTCAACACTCACGCACCTGATCCATCTCTGATAGTCTTTTCTCATTTTCTTCCTACCCGTCTCATTAGTAAATACATTATTGAAGAGCGCCGCAAGCTAGACCTAATTTGGATGATAGATTTAGCTATTAAGGATCCCATCTCTAGAGCAGTCAAAGAATTATCTGAATCTTTTGGCTGTGACCTAGAGATGCTCGTTCCAGATAGCACAAGAGAGACCATAGTTGACCTCTGTAAGAATGAAGGGATCGAAAAAGTATTTTCCGGTAAAACCCTTCTTGATTTGATAATTTGGTATAGGACAATAAAACTTCATAAAAGAATGGAAAGGGCTGTAGATAATAAAATTAGAGATATTGTAGTACAATACATCCTAAAAAGCTCGTCACAAGTAGATATTAGTGAAAGG
>CBJMBI010000717.1:0-2369 GCA_966427955.1 uncultured Ktedonobacterales bacterium | reverse complement strand
GCTCTGGTACTTCTTGGCTTTCCTCTTGCTAAGAAGTACCATCCTATGCTATCGTAGCTACGATCTGAATATAATCATCAGAGTGCAAGGGTGGCATCGTTGAATCCAAATGAGTAAAATCTTCTAGTCATGTTAGTCAATAAACATATTGTCGTAGGTATCTGCGGAGGAATCGCATCATATAAAGCTGTTGATCTCGTCAGCCAATTACAACAAGCTGGAGCACTTGTTGACGTCATTATGACTCAGCATGCGGAAGAGTTTATCCGCCCACTTACCTTTGCAACTTTGAGCCATCGGCCCGTCTATAGTAACCTCTGGGAACCATCAGGAGAAGCCGCCGAAATTCATATCGCGCTAGCAGAAAAGGCTGATCTACTAGCAATTGTGCCAGCAACCGCCAACACAATTGCCAAGCTGGCAAATGGCATAGCTGATAATATGCTAACAGCTGTAGCCCTAGCCACGAAAGCACCTTTACTACTAGCTCCAGCGATGTATAAGGAGATGTATACCCACCCTGCAACGCAAGCCAACCTCAACTTACTACGTGAGCGGGGAGCGCATATCATCGAGCCAGAGGTCGGACGACTAGCCTCAGGAGCCGTTGGCCCAGGCCGCCTACCGGATACAGCAGCTCTGATAGGGGCCATCAACATGACTCTTGGACAACAAGGAGACCTCGCTGGTCGCCGAGTAGTTGTCACAGCCGGAGGTACTCAAGAGCCTATTGATCCTGTTCGCTATATTGGCAACCGCTCATCAGGAAAAATGGGCTATAGTTTAGCCACACAAGCAAGAGATCGTGGAGCACATGTTATATTAGTGTCGGGACCAGTTGCACTACCAGCACCATATGGAGTCGAGTTGTATCATGTCAATACAGCACTGCAAATGCGCAATGCTGTATTCGATCTTATTACTGACGCGGATGTGCTTGTGATGAGCGCTGCAGTTGCAGATTTCACTCCAGCAGATCCAGCAAAACACAAGATCAAGAAAAGCAGCAATGCACTAAAAGGGCATGAAGGAACAAAGACTTTTTCCATTCCCCTCGTGCAAAGTCCAGATATTCTTGGCGAACTTGCAGATACACTAGAAGACCCAACACGACAGACGCAGCGGCAGCCGATCCGTGTTGGATTTGCAGCAGAAACCGAGAATATCATTGCCAACGCACGACATAAAATGAGCCGCAAACGAGTCGATCTGCTCGTTGCTAATGATGTTACCCGTTCAGATAGTGGCTTTGGGGCGGATACTAATAAAGTGTTAATCTTTCATGTGGATGGTGCAATTGAAGATTTGCCTGTAATGCCCAAAGAGGACATTGCAGCAGCAATCTGGGATCGTGTTGTGCCACTATTGAGCACAAAGTAGTTGGGAGGATGCGGAAGTGGTATGAAAAATTTTGTTTTAGAATTATTGGGTACGAAAAGTACGCAGGAGGAATCCATGATGGATCGTGCTGCTAGCGCTGGCTTTGAAGGCATCGCTCAGATGCTACTGGAACAGAAAAAATTGATGGATGCCCTAGAGGCAGAAAACCGTGAATTGCGACGGCAGCTTGCCGACCTTCGCCGTGGTGTGGGTATTGCTGTCATCATTGAAGGCAAGACTATTCAACTTGCAACCGAGATGGGAACGAATCCAAATGGACAGGCATTACAGAGCTTGCAGAGTATTCAGAACACACCTCCTGCAATGCCTCCAGCCCCCACCCCTCAGCCCACCTATAGCAACCAATCGAATGGCCGTGCGACCGGTGGACAGCCTTCAGTGAATATGAATGGCGATAAACGCGATACAAATACTGCTCGCAGCCCCCTCGCGGACAGCTTTGTGCTCTAACTCGCTTGTGATCTAAATACTATTAACAATACGGAGGCACCATCAGGTGTCTCTGTATGTGTTTGTGCAATACGATGGGCATGCCACGTTGATATGGTATATATTCCAATACGATGGGCATGATACGTTGATATGGCATATATTGGGCAATGAATTGCCCAACGGTCGCAATCAATTGGGCTCCTACCACACAGGCAATAAATTGCCATATTGCATAATATATAATATACATTTTGCATATATTATTATTTTTCATGGCAAGGCCTCTCATCGCAATTTATTGCGCGAAAAGGTAGGGGCCCGATTATGACGGTTGACAAATTAAGCCGCCGATGCCTGGAGGGGAACACAACGGACGCGATAAATCGGGTCCCTACTCTTTCGAGCGCTAAAGCGCTAATTGCTCGAAGGTCCTCTGCAGGATCAGAGGGCTTTAGCCCGAGTCAAGGTACGGACCAGCTTCAGCTCGTCCGTGAGGGTGGTCTGTTTAATTTGTCAATCATCATTATCGCGCCCGT
>CBJMBI010000716.1:0-2374 GCA_966427955.1 uncultured Ktedonobacterales bacterium | reverse complement strand
GATACGATAGATTTGTACCCCGGAGACTAAATTGGTGTAGTCGTTTAGCAGTGCATCGACAAGCATAACAAGAATAGGAGATCTTATGTCACACATACTTGTCGCAACCCTCGGCGATTCGCCTCTTGTGGTTACTAGTATGTTCTATCTGCTTACGGAACGAGAAAAGCTGACGGTAGATAAGGTAATTTTATTCTATCCAGAAGGGGACAACCGCGACAATGGTTATTTAATCATTGATGAGGCGCTGAAAGAACAGTGTGCTATAGAAGCTCCATATAGACTTCCGTTTGAGGATACGAATACTGAAGAAACCTGCTTCGTCTTTCTGCGATACCTCTTTGTGCTCCTCGATGACTGCCAAAAGCGAGGTGATACTGTGTATCTTTCATTAGCCGGAGGCCGCAAGAACATGTCAGCTCTCATGGCCCTGGTTGCACCATTCTATAAGTGCATCAAAGGTCTCTATCATGTAATCGATAAAAGTGAATATACAGACAGAAGAAACTTTAGATCACTACAAGAACTTACACGCCTCTATGAGTTGGATCGAGCACAACTTATAAAAGCGATGCGCCCTGAGCTAAAGGATCTTCAACTTGTTCCTATTCCGCTTGAAAATGCTCTTCGTGTTGAAGAGTCCTATCTGCAAAAACTCCTCGAATTGACCCCAGAACAAGTTCAGGAGCTATGGGAGAAAGACCCAGATGAAGCAGACAGACAGCAGTTCATACTCCAGATTGTGAAACCGAATATCATTGAACCTCTGCTTCAGGTCTATCTTACAGAACAAGCAAAAGAGGAATATGAATATCAAGCAAAATACGAAGCCAATTCAGCACAAGCTTTTGTATCTTGCTTCAAAAGTATGCGCTCCGCTCCACTTCTTGCCGAAAAGAAGCATGGTCCACTCCCTGATCCAAAAAGAAAAAAGCCATATTCCTGCTATGTCTATAAAGTTGGGCGTACAAAGGAACGCCCCTTCTTTCATACCGAACCAGGGGATATTGCTCACTACCCTCAAAATCCAGTTCATTCGGTCATTATTGAACGTCTAGCCTCTCATCGTGGCTCTAAAACAGAGTATGACCCACCAGTAGAACAGTTGATGGGAACAAAATACCAGAAAGGAGACAATCTCTATAGATTAGAAGAGGTACTTAATGCTGGGAAACGGATTCCAAGTGTGCTTATCGTACCAATGGGAACGCAACCAATGGTGGCAACGCAACTCTATACTCTCTTAACCAAAAGGGAAAGACGCGATATTCAAGAAGTTATTCTGGTGTATCCAGAAGGAGCTGATGAAGTATACAATAGTGTTCAAACAGCTTTAGAAGCTTTTAAAAGAAAAGGGATCAGGGGTCAGGAAAACCCAATAGAGGGATTAATGGATGTAGCATCTCTACAAGATTGCAAGCAATATCAAGATGCACTTGAGCAGATAATTAAAGAAGTACAAAAAACTATTCTTCAGCGGCATCCCAACTGGCATATAGATCTGGCTCTTTCCGGTGGACGTAAAGGAATGGCCGCCTTGGCACTTTTTGCAGCACAACGAACACAGTTACATGAAGTTTATCATACCCTCATTGCCAGCAAAGAACTCGACCGACGGATAGAATTCGAAATGGGAGCAAAAGAGTTTAGCCGTTTAAAGTCCAAAGAAAAGGATGAGAAACTATTTTTGGACGCATACAAAGCGCACGAAGCCGATTTCCGGCTCTTCAAAGTGCCAATAGGACCTTTGGTGGGAAATAACTGAGATACAGACAATAATAATAATATGCCCATACTTAACTTTATCTACCCACTCACCGACGATCACCAAACCAAACATGAAAGAGCTACAGCCGAAAAAGCATGGTACAAGAAGTTACGAACCTTTTTGGGGGGAGAAATAATGCTTCCTGAGCATTACTAGGAGCAGTAACAAAGGTAATTCAATAAGAAGAAAGGATCAAAATATGACAAAAGCACTACTTATGCTAACTGGCGGACGTGGTATCCCAGATATGTTAGTGATAAAGTATTTGCGCCCAGATATCATTTTCAACCTTACAACCAAGCAAGGATTAAGAACAGCACAACATCTGGCTCAGTTAGCAAGTACAGAGTTTGGATGTCACATGGAGATACTCCCTCCCATTAATCCCAATAAAGAGCAGGAAGTAAAAGAGGCTTGCATAAACGCACTAAAAAGCCAGAAAGAAGCCGAGTGGGTGATGAGTATTACCAGTGCCCCCAAAACTGTGGCAATTTTTGCGGTAGATGTCGCACGTAAAAATAGCATCCCTTGTTGGCACCTCAATACAGATGATAGGGAAGTCATTTCATTCTCAAAAGATATTCCCATTGATGTTGATAAACTTTT
>CBJMBI010000715.1:0-2376 GCA_966427955.1 uncultured Ktedonobacterales bacterium | reverse complement strand
GGGAAGGAAAGTGAAAATCAGTCCAATGAGAAGTATCGCCCTCACGATCAAGACCGGCAGTATGTGTAAGCAACTGGCGTATGGTGATATGCTTTGTCTTTTCATCACGTTCTGATCGAAACCAAGGCAAGTAATGCTGGACACGATCATCTAAATGAAGTTTTCCTTGTTCAAACAGTTGTAGTATAGCGATTGCAGTAAATACCTTTGAAAAAGATGCAATTCTATAACACGTAGCATCTGTTGCTTTTATTTTCCTCTGGATATCTGCATAGCCGTATCCTTTGCTAAAGATCACCTCGTTTTTGCATACAATGCCTATAGATAGCCCAGGTATCTCATTAGCATAGATTTGGTATTCTAACCAGCGATCAATCAGCTTCGTGGCATTTTCCAGTTGTTGAGTGAGAGCCATCAGCATTCCTTTCCTCACTTGCATCCAACATTTCTCCAGTTTCCCCGCAAGTGTATCCCATCTGCCTGCACTTTTCAAGAAAAAAGATGAAGAATTGCAAAACTCTCTCAGAACGAAACGTGTGCTTCACTAGATTTGCCAGAGCCAACCCTTGGCACCTGTCAGAAATAGAGTTGCAAGATGCTTGTAATTAGTACCTTGATGTAATATACTTCCCTTCAGATAAACTCAAACGCCAGTAACCTTACTGGACATTCATCCTTTTTTATTTGAGAGGTAACTGTTAAGAGGAGAAAAGAAGATGGATCCTATTTCTTTGATTGAAACCGCTCTGGTCACAGGAGCAGCCGCTAGTACCAAAGATACTGCCAGTCAAGCCATCAAAGATGCCTACAGTGGTTTAAAAGTGTTACTTAGTCGCCTCTTCGCAGACAAATCCAAAGCCCAGGTCATTCTTGAGGAGCATGAAACTGATCCCGAGACGTACGCAAAACCGCTTAAGAAATGGCTGACTGAAGCTCATGCAGACCAAAACACTGAGCTTCTTGCAGCTGCAAGGCAAGTTTTGACACTAGTCCAACCGCAACAGATGGGTATGGGCAAATACACTATCCAGAATGTCGGCCCGGTGCAGGGTCAAACCATTGGTGAAGGTAACACCATCACCCAGCACTTTGGTGATCCACCAAGAGTATAGGGGTTATTCATGGATGGTATAGATGGTGAAAAGTATCAGGTACAGAATAATGGATCTGTGCAGGGGCAAGTTATTGGAGACTATAACGAAGTCCATATACACGTTCCTGGCTCTAGTAATAATACAGCCACGAGAGAACGGGTACACAACATTCCCTATCCACCCAATCCCTATTTCACTGGTCGTGAAGAACTGCTTTCCCAACTGGAGGCGACACTCCGAACGGGGCAAACGGCAGCCATATCCCAACCGCAAGCGATTAGCGGGTTAGGTGGCATTGGCAAGACTCAGATTGCATTAGCCTATGCCTATCGCCACCTGCAAGACTATCAAGCTATTCTGTGGAGCCGTGCCGAGACAACCGAGGCACTCATCTCCGGGTTTGTCACGTTTGCAAAACTGCTCCAGTTACCACAGAAGGATGAAAAGGATCAGCTTATCGTCGTTGAGACAGTCAAAGCATGGTTGAAGACGCATGACCAGTGGTTGCTCATCCTGGATAATGCCGACGAGCTAGCAACAGTAAGAGATTTCCTTCCCCCTGTTGGTCAAGGACATACTTTGTTGACAACACGTGCCGCAAGTACAGGGCGGTTAGCCAATCGTCTTGAGGTTGAAATACTAGATCCAGATGTGGGAGCGTTATTTGTCTTACGTCGAGCAGGTCTGCTTGCTCCTGATGCTTCCCTGGATCAAGCGGCTTCTCATGACGTCGCACTTGCTCAAGAACTCGTGCAAGAAATGGGAGGACTACCACTGGCGTTGGATCAAGCTGGAGCATACGTTGAGGAGGTGCAATGCAGTCTTTCAGATTATCTGAAGCTCTACCGCCAGTATCGAGCGATATTGCTGAAGAGAAGAGGAGGACTGGTACCAGATCACCCTGAGCCAGTTGCCACAACATGGTCTCTCTCTTTTGAAAAGGTCGAGCAAAAGTATCCAGGCGTTGCAAATCTGCTCCAGGTCTGTGCTTTTTTGCAACCAGATGCCATTCCCGAAGAGATTGTGTTGGAAGGAGCCCAACATCTTGGTCAAAAGATCCAGCAACTCTCGACAAACCCCCTCGAGTTTGACCAAGCTCTCAAGGCATTGCTTTCCTATTCTTTGATCCAGCGGAACCCAAAAGAGCATCTGCTCTCAATTCATCGGCTCGTGCAAGTAGTGATTAGAGATGCAATGGAGAAACAGACTTATCATCTCTGGGCTGAGCGAACGATCCAAGCAGTAGAGGAGGTCCTCCCTGAGGTTAATCATCGTAAGAAGG
>CBJMBI010000714.1:0-2388 GCA_966427955.1 uncultured Ktedonobacterales bacterium | reverse complement strand
CATTGTTCCTGAATGCACCACTGATACTCCACCCGCGATAGAGCTGAGAAGATAGGCAATGGGTCCGATATGATATCTCGTATGCCTTTGAGCCCCTGGAAGTTCATGCGGTTTTCCAAGGCCGGCTGTGTTGCAGTGCAGAGTACAACAGTAACTCTATATTGCTCTGCAAGCTGCTGTAGCACGTCTAGAATGGGCTCTAGCAGGTGCACTGGAAGTAGCTGTACCTCGTCTAGCACAACGACGCTCTCAGCGATGTTGTGGAGCTTTCTACACGTACTTGTAGAGTTTGCAAAGAGGCTTTGAAACAACTGAACTGTTGTCGTGACAATGACGGATGCATCCCAGTTCTCAGCGCTCAATCTTCGCCAGACCTCGCTGGGATCAATGTTATTAGGATCATCAGGGGGAGTCACGCTACTATGGTGCCCAAGAACAATATCATCAGAGAAGATCTCTTTAAATTCCTTTGCTACTTGATCAATAATGCTCGTAAATGGTATTGCATAGATAATACGTTGTTTATTGTGTAACTTTGCATGCCTCAAAGCAAACGCTAGGCTGGACAATGTTTTCCCACCTCCAGTTGGTGCTGTCAGCCGAAAGAAGCCAGGTGCTAACTCCGCTGCATCATAGCAATGTTGATAGATTTGTCGTCTGATATCGTTTACAGTGCTTGGCTTTGCCTTCTCTGTCTTCTCTCGATAATAGGCCTCAAATCGTCCCCAGAGATCACCGATAGGCACTGATGATCCGCGTTGTATCGACTTGTCTGGAGAGAAATGCTGCTCAGTATCCAAGAAGTCAGCATCGACTAAGCAAGAAAAAAGCAACCTGATAAACAATTCACGCTCAAGATTGCTCTTGATGTCAGCAGGAATGAGATGAGGCATTGTCTGGTCAATGTCTGGCAATACCTGCTTTGCTTTTTCGATGGCCTTTAGAACAGCAGGATCTTTTTTACGCTCTATCAGAAAACTCCTCAGCTCAGAGCCGTCTCGTAACCCACCGTGATGGCCTTGAGCAAGGAACGCAAGTGGCATTAATTCCATTGATTTAGCATGCACAGCACCCGCGCCCTTGTGGTCTGGCCCTCGTCCTTTAATGCCCTTCTCTGCATTCGACAAATATTGTTGAAACTCAGGGTTGAACTTACCAATATCATGGAGCAGACCAGCATAGTATGCTAAGTCCGAAGCTCCTAGTCCCTCAGCAAACTCTTTTGCCAATTCAGCGACCTGCGTCAAATGCTCAACAAGATCCTGTTGTTTGCCTTGGCTGTTCTTTGTGTGCGCTATTGGTTTCATGTTACCTCCTTATCGTCTATAGCAACAAATGCTCTATGCGCTATAATACCACTTTCTGAAGCTCTAGGACCAGCAGTACTATGCATCGCTATTGCGGAGCGCTCTGCGACACCCATTTCTTGTTTTCTTTGCGCAATTTCTCTAAATTCTTTCGGCACTCTTTGAACAGCTTCTCTTGCTGATATGACTCGTAATACCTCCCGAGTTGGTTTAGCATAGCCTCTTCAGCAGCTCTGATCTTCTTGACATCACCGCTACATAACAAGCTCTTCGTGTATGCTTTGTGCCGATGTTTCTCCAGCAGCACATTTTTGTATTCTGGTGTTGTACATCGCCACATCAGCGTTTACACTGGTAAAATTTCGATTTCAGCGCAGTATTCATCGTAAAGCTTCTAGTACTCATTGGGGATTGGTGTATTTCCAACATCTTCAAAGATGACATCAGATACGCTGTAGTGGTATTCTTTGGGCTTTGTCGAAAGCATTGTTATATCTCCTTGCTGTAATTATTGCCGATCATCTCGGCTTGTGATTGTTGTCGCCTTCCGAAAGCAGTTCTTGCACGAGCAACGCGTGGCTTTTGTGGAAGTCGTGAGTACGCTGGCGGCTCGTTGTCTTGCTTCGGGCCATACTTCGGACGCGTTGGTTGCGTTGGTTGCTGCTGAGAAGGCGCTGGTTGCTTTGGTTGTTCCTGGTCTGGCGTTGATTGCGCAGGAGCAGCCCGTGTCTCTAAGATAGGCTTTGCTTCCTGAGCAGAAGCGCCGATTCGGGGTCCCGACATTTTTACCCCCATACGCACCAACTTAAGGACTCTGTTGGCCAATGGTATTGACAGAGAAAGAGAAAAAGAGGGATACTGAGAAGAAGAACAGGAAGAAGTAAATAGGAATGTAGATAAGAGAAGGAGAAAAGCAATGTCCCTGTATCCCCAGAAATTACCTGAAATTCCCGAAGAAACAGCTCATATAGTGAAAATTCTCTTTCCCAAAGGGAATAAATACATGTGGTTACGTGATGAACTAGACGCGATCTATAAAGATGAGCAATTCACACCATTGTATCCTAAGAGCGGGCAGCCA
>CBJMBI010000713.1:0-2402 GCA_966427955.1 uncultured Ktedonobacterales bacterium | reverse complement strand
CCTATGCCTACTATTGATACTATTAATACTGTTGAAATGCCAACAGTATTGCCAGCTCATCTCCAGAAGCGTAGTACTACAAGCAATTTGCAACTTGTTAGAAAGGAGGAACCCGCTCAGTCCTCCGCGCCAACTCAATCCAACGTATCTGAGACCGAAATGCAGGCACGCAAGCCAAAGCAGCATGCCATTCGCCGTAAGCGAAGGAGACGCGTTCCAGAGATGAGGCAAATGAGTGCTGTTGAGTGTGGAGCTGCCTGCCTTGCCATGATCTTGAATTACTATGGACATACAACAAGCATTTCTGAGGTACAAGAACGTTGTGGCGTCGGGCGCGATGGGTTATCAGCACTAGCGATAGCGAAAGCTGCTCGTCAGTATGGACTTCGAGTACGGCCCGTCTCCGTGAAACAAGAGAAGGATTTTCGCCTTGTCTCCTTGCCGGCTATCGCCTACTGGGAATGCAATCACTTTATTGTCGTCGAGCGCTGGTCGCCTAAGCATGTGGATGTGCTAGATCCGGCCATCGGGCGGAGACGATTGACCTCTGACGAGTTTGAAGAGGGTTTTACCGGCCTAGTGATTATGCTGGAACCGGGGCCACAATTTGAGCCTCAAAGCGCTCAACTATCTGTCTCCTTACGGACCTATTTACAATCTGTGCTACAGATGCGCGGCATCATCGCCCAGATCATTGGTAGTTCTTTATTACTACAAGTACTTGGGTTGGGGCTCCCTCTGCTGACTGAGATAATCATCGATCAAATTATTCCCATAAAAGCTAGTAATTTGCTCCTGGTGCTCGGCCTGGGAGCGCTCCTGTTACTTCTAACACAAGGAGTTACAAGCATTTTACGCGTCTCATTACTTATTTACTTGCAGACGCGCATTGATGCGCAAATAATGCTCAATTTCTTTGAACACCTGCTCAGTTTACCATATCGCTTTTTTCAACTTCGTCTAAATGGCGATATTTTGTCCCGTATGAATAGCAATATCGCGATCCGCGACCTGCTTACTAGCCAGTTGATTTCTAGCTTGCTGGATGGCAGCACTATCACCGTCTACCTCCTTATTCTGATATGGCAGTCGAGCTTCATTGCAGGTCTGACGGTAGCCATAGGTGCTTTACAGGTAGGGTTGATCTTGATCACAGCTCCGATAATTCGTCGGCTTACACTGCGGGATCTGGCAGCGCAAGGAAAGACACAGGGATATCTGAATGAAGTCCTGTCTGGGATTGCGACATTAAAGGCCGCTGGAGCCGAAAATCGGGCGGTTGAACGCTGGACAAACCTTTTCTTCGATGAGATGAATATCTCGGTTCGTCTCAACTATCTCTTGTCGATCGTTGGGATTACTGTCCAGTTATTGCAAACGCTGGCACCACTGTTATTACTATGGATAGGAGCCATACAGGTAATCAATGGGACAATGCCTCTAGGAACCATGTTAGCACTCAATACTCTAGCCGCCTCATTTCTTACTCCTCTTAGCTCCCTGGCGGCCAGTGGACAAAAGATCCAGACCGCTCAAGCACACTTTGACCGCATTGCTGATGTTGTTGGCACTGAGCCTGAGCAAGATACACAGCAAGTACAGATACCTCCAAAGCTGAAGGGGTATATTGAGTTGGAGAATGTCAGTTTTCAATATGATCCACATACTCCACCAGTCCTGAAAGATATTTCTGTGAAAATCCGACCGGGGCAGAAGGTAGCGCTCGTTGGCAGAACGGGATCAGGCAAAAGTACGCTGGGGAAACTGCTGATTGGTTTGATTACCCCTACACAAGGATCTGTCTTGTATGATGGAATACCACTACAGAAGCTAAATTATCAGGAGGTACGCAAGCAGTTTGGCGTGGTCTTACAGGAATCTTTTCTTTTTAGTGGCTCGATACGTGAAAATATCGCCTTCAATAACCCAGAGATGGATATGAATCACATTGTGAGGGCAGCACGGGAAGCAGATATCCACGAAGATATCGAAAAGCTGCCAATGAAGTATGAAACGTTGGTTTCAGAAGGAGGTAGCGTGTTCTCTGGTGGCCAGCGCCAGCGTCTTGCTCTGGCTCGTGCCCTTGCTAATCGCCCAGCAATTCTCTTGCTTGATGAAGCAACAAGTGCTCTGGATGTAGCAACAGAACGTATAGTTGAACAAAATCTAAATAAGCTTTCCTGCACGCAAATTGTAATTGCCCATCGGTTAAGCACAATTCGCCGTGCTGATTTGATCCTGGTCCTGCATGAGGGACGTATTGTAGAGCAAGGTACACATGAGTTTTTGTTACGTCGTAATCGTTTCTATGCACAATTGATCAAGACGCAAGTGGAGAATGGTGAAATCGAGGTGGCCTAAAGCCCTAATATGTCCCTCTTTCCCCCTTGATTGGATGCCTT
>CBJMBI010000712.1:0-2411 GCA_966427955.1 uncultured Ktedonobacterales bacterium | reverse complement strand
TCATTTCCTTTGTATTCTACCATTCCAGTTTTGATGTCATTGACCAACAAAGTCCAGGAAGGAAAGGTTTTAGGAAGTGGTTATATCAAGCCAACGGTTCCGATCTCTGAAGGGGCCTTTGAGAAACACGGCATTCGCGAAGAACAACTCGATGATGCACCAACATTTGATGAAGCATGGCCAGTGATCCGCGAGCTGCTTGCTGATAGAACGGTTGTGATCTACAATGCTGGCTTTGATATTGGGAAGCTTTGGTCTACGGCCCGTGTCTACAGTATCGACATTTCCTATGATTTTGTCCAGAGTGTCTGTGCGATGGAACTCTTCGCTCAGTTCTATGGGGAGATTCATGAGTATTGGGGTAAATACACGTGGCAAAAGCTAAATGAAGTAGCTATTCCCTACCTCAAGATACAAGTACCAGGCCAAGCCCATAACGCTGAGCATGATGCTGCAGCAACTGCAATGATCATAAAGAAATTAGCAGAGCTGGCAGATCAGGAATTAGCACCAAGCTGGCATCCGCCAGTTGATGTTCCCTGTACAGGGTGTGGTCAGGTGGTACAAGAGTGCAAAGAGCTAGATGAGGTCTGGTACTGCCGATGGTGCAGCCTAGAACGTGGACTTTTTCATCGGTGTCCAGGATGCAATCGTATGGTAGAAACCCCAGCCAGAGGCTTTTCTTGCGAGGATTTGTGTATCTACTGTCATCAAAAGTTATATCAGGAAATGATGCTTCTCACTGGAGCTTGGCACTATTGCCCTTGTTCAAGGTACCATGTCCAATATAGAATTGTAGAAACATCCAATCAAGACGAGCCTTGCGGATTTTGTATACAGCAGTTGGAGTGGGATCGCCAGCAGGAGGAGGCAGAGCGCAAACGGCAAGAAAGCATTGAGCAAGAGCGCAAAGAGCACCGACGCGCATATGCGAAAGACTACCGTAAAAAGAAAAAAGAGCGTGATGAAGAGAATCGACGTCGGGCAGAACTAGGACTTCCGCCACTAGAGCAGAAGAAAGCTCGGCCAGCGGAGGATATAATCAATCATCGCGGTCATCAATTCCGGTGGCAAAAGGATCAATATGGTAGGAATGAAGTTTATTGCCTCAGATGTGAAGCTATATGGAGTACACCACCACGTTGCTATTGTGCAGGAATAAAGACATATCGATCCTGGACCGCGATACCGGAGCATTTAAAGACGCAAACGCAGCTACTCAAACTGAAGCTCAAACCAGACAAAGAGCAAAAGCATGAAGCTATAATGCAAGGATCTTTTGACAGCTACTGTCTCTATAATAAAAATAAGTGCGTTCCTATCTTGCCAAAGAGGTCCAGCAAGGCGGCACAAGCGGAAAATAATGAGGTGGTGATGGGAGTTATAGAACAACGATGAGCACTGATATTATTGAGTTGGCAAAAGCCGCGAAAGCTAAAGGGTATGACGATACTCAGAGAATAGCAAAGCGCTTGGAACAGATCATTGAGAGAAACGTTGCTTATACAGAAAGAAGAGCACGAAGAGGCACTCATACACCAACTGATGAGGCACTTTGTGAAGATAATGAAGTTCTGGGGATGGTGATCACTATTTTAGAGAGCATTGAAAATTAATTAATTGGGTTATAAAGAAAACTGGGCTCGATATCGGGAGCTGTATCCAGACGTCGAGGCACCAGAACCAGAGAAAGTAGAGAGAGAATGATGGATAAATTAGAGCACACACAAAAGGGAGACTATATAGAGCACCAAGGACTCACAAAAGTTGAGAAACTGGGGCCAATCGAAATCATAGAAGGGGAGAGCGGAAAGATCATTTTAGTTCCTGGAAGAATGGTAAGGCAAGTAGCAGTTCAGGAACATAGAATTTTAGCAGTATTTAGAGATGAAAAAGAGATTATAAGGTTTTGATGCCCTTACCAGATCGCCAACAGACCGCCTGCACAAGACACAGGACATAGCCCTCTCAGAATCGAAATACAGATCGTTGAGTTGAAACCGGGGTTTGCCCATGGTTAGAACCGAAAGTTGGAATAGGAAAATAGGGTAAATGGGCTATTCTCTCCATCAAGAATATGAGCAGACATGGATTTTCAGGGTTTTCTAGGAGGATTAGCAGCCATCAGCCTTACTCTTTGTGCTCAGCAGGGTTTTTGCTCCCAGGTCTGATCAGCGACATCATCAGAAGTGATCCTCTGGCTTTTCCGTCTCGGAAACCAGCCTTTTGGGGCGAATGAACCTCCCTCTCCCCTTCTCTCGCCCAAAAGGGCTACATTCCTCTTCCGACTTTCAGACAAGATCCCACACGCTGTTCGAGAGGAGGAAGCGGAAGTGGCATCAATACCCCACATCAGTGCCCTCTTATCGATCTTCCCTCTTGGCATCCCTGGGATCATTCCTGTTGACTCA
>CBJMBI010000711.1:0-2412 GCA_966427955.1 uncultured Ktedonobacterales bacterium | reverse complement strand
TATCTTTGCGATACTCATCAAGGGTAGTTGCACCAATACAGCGCAATTCACCACGAGCCAGTGCAGGTTTGATCATATCTCCAGCACCAACTGCTCCCTCGGCAGCGCCAGCACCAACAACGGTATGTAATTCATCAATAAAAACAATTACTTCAGGAGCCTGACGTAACTCATCAAGAATACTCTTAACGCGCTGCTCAAACTGGCCACGGAACATTGCACCAGCGACCATTCCGCCAATATTGAGCGAGACAATACGCTTGCCACGCAATGTTACTGGGACAGTGCCTTCGTGAATGCGCCGGGCTAGCCCTTCTACGATAGCTGTCTTCCCAACACCAGGCTCACCAACGAGGACTGGATTATTCTTTTGGCGACGTCCAAGGATAGTAACCAGACGACGTAACTCGCGATCACGGCCAGCAGCTGGATCTAACTTGCCATCAGCAGCCTCTGCAGTAAGGTCACGTCCATATTGATCGAGAGTGGGGGTCTTACTATGTTTTGCCTGCCGCTCGGCAGTTGCAGTATTCAAACTACTTGTTCCACCAGATGCAGATAAAGGCTTGTTATTCCCAGAAAAACTAAAGGGAGCACCAGGGATACCCTGACCATCAAAGCCACCTACTTGGCCCATTGTGCTCATTAGTTCGTCAACACATGACTGACAGAGGAAGTGTGAAACACGACGTCCATCAACCAATTCATCAACACGCACGCGGGCAAGGTTCTTCTGACAGCGCTCACATTTCATACTATTTACCTGCTCCTCTAATTATTGAATGCTTCATGCTCTCTATTTTCGTATCTATCTTAGCAAACTTTCCAGGCGACTGCTAAAATTATAGCACACCTCTTTGCAGGCTGTCTAGCACTTACCTCTGGCGATTGCTAATCTTACCTTTGTAAACAGAGAAGCGATCATGATTATTCCCGCGTGACAATCTTTTTTCTTCCCTCCACTTGAGTACGATTTTCACTTTGCCAGAGTTTCACCCTGAGCTTTGAGCTTAGAGGCCTCTTTCAACTTCTACCAAGACATGCTATACTAGAAGCGAGGCAGCCTATGTTAAAGACCAAAGACTCACGAATACGCTTATTATTTTTCGCAGGTTCTATGCTCCCTGCATTCTGTGCTAGACCTGAACGCTACCTTCTTGCAGCGGGGTAGCGACGTTTTATTTTACCTCTAAATAGCCCTCTTTTGCATGGCTATGCCGCGTCCTATATCCGCACAGAGACACAAAATTACAGCTTTTTGTTTTCAGGAGTACAAAAGACCATGGATTTGATGGATAAACTTGCCAAATTGGCACAACGTTATGAGGAATTGAATACTTTGATGGCGCAGCCTGACGTGCTTGCAGACATTTCACTCCTGCAGCGCTATGGACGTGAACATGCCGAGCTTGCAGACGTTGTACACAAGTACAATGAACTCGTTGCTACAGAAAAACAAATTACAGAAGCGCAGGATATGTATAACAGTGAAGAAGGGGAAATGCGTGATTTGGCGTTTGAGGAACTTGAACGATTAAAGAAATGGAAAGAGAAGCTGCTTGAAGAAGTCAAGATGGCGTTGGTGCCCAAAGATATCATGGACGAAAAGAATGCAATTATCACGATTCAAGGAGGTGCAGGAGGTGACGAGGCAGCTCTCTTCGCAGGCGAACTCTTCCGTATGTATAGCCGCTATGCCGATGCCCGCCGCTGGAAGATTGAAATCTTGGATGGCAACGATACTGAGCAGGGAGGCATTAGGGATATTACCTTTCTTGTCAAGGGAAAAGGAGCCTACAGTCGCCTAAAATACGAGGGAGGTACCCATCGTGTGCAACGTGTCCCTACTACCGAAGCAAATGGACGTATCCATACATCGACTGCCAAGGTTATCGTTTTGCCTGAGGCTGATGATGATATTAACATCGAAGTCAAAGAAGCGGATATTCGCGTTGATGTCTACCGCTCTACAGGCCATGGTGGTCAGAGTGTCAATACTACGGACTCGGCGGTACGTATTACTCACTTACCTACAGGCCTCGTTGTCACCTGCCAGGATGAAAAATCGCAACTCAAGAATAAAACCAAAGCGCTCTCCGTCCTCAAATCACGTCTTTGGGACCTTGAGCAGGCCAAACGTCAGGAAGAGTTGAGTAAGAGTCGCCGTTCTCAAGTTCAGATGGGGGATCGCAGTGAGAAGATTCGCACCTATAATTTCCCGCAAGATCGTGTCACGGACCATCGAATTGGCCTGACGCGCCACAATCTGCCAGGTGTCATGGATGGGGACATCGATGAATTTCTTGAGAATCTCATTGCAGTTGATCAGGCTGAAAAACTCCGGAGCATGTTCCTGTAACTCAGCCAGTTTGAAAATGCTTGCTAAACGGAGAAGAAAAATGGTAGAATCGG
>CBJMBI010000710.1:0-2421 GCA_966427955.1 uncultured Ktedonobacterales bacterium | reverse complement strand
GCGGAGTTATGACGTGTGCGGTCGTAGTTCAAACTGACCCGAATCCATTTTAAAGTCAGTCCAATATCCTTTGATCACTTTGAGATCGGTTGGAGTCTCAGGTTTACTGACATCATATTGGTCATAGCCTGACCAGACAGCATAGGAGGGCCAGATAGTTGGATGTGCAGGATCAGGAGGTCTCTCCTCAGTAAAGGCCACGGATGTGAGCAACTGAGAGGAACTGACAGTGTTTAGTGGGCGCATGGCAGAGAATACCCGAGCATGTATTGAGCCACCACTTGGATCAGGTGCCATATAAGTCCCATCAGGCTGCTGGGTGAAATTCAAAAGCATGTGGTGATCAAAAGGGACGTTGAACTTATCGACGGTATAGTTCATATCCCAAGCACCACTAAGGTCGAAACTCGACGCGGCCTGTGCAGACCTTGTGAAAGAGAGGAGCCATCCTGCTCCGACAATCACGGCAATGCTGAGCATCATTGCAATTCCTAGTATCCAACGTTTTTTCATATAGTGCTAATACACTCCTTCTTGAAGCAAACTCGCTGTAACGCTGCAATGAGAGAATGAATATAAAAAGATCTATTCATCAGTCATCCAGCAATCTTTACATTGAACTCGAAGCACATTTATGACCTTCTGTACCTAGTACAATCTATTCTCAGTTGATTTTGTGTACAGATGGTTACATAAGTTCCCTTCTAATTATTGCTGATGCAAAAGTGAAATACCAGAACAAGTACTATACATCTACTTAACAGTAATGCGCTTAGCAGTAAATCTATCTTAACATGCGAGCTATATGAGCTTTACAAGTTTATACTAAGAGAGATGTTATGTGAATGTTATGTAGATGTTCTGGTGTTTTTACTCTATTTCTTGTACGCTTTGATATCGGCAGCCCCATACCGTCCAGCTTCCGTTCCAGGCTGTGACGATCAGAATTACCTGTGTGGCTATTTGAAGGGTTTCGCGGATGGGAGAATAGCTGCTCTGAGTGGGCTATGTGCAACACCTCACCTCCACCACCATGCTTATTCTCCCAGCGAGCAAGGCTATCAAGATGCCTTCCAACACTACTCTGTCCAGCGTAGATAATAAGAAGCTCTGATCTGGCGTAAAGTTACTATTAAATGCGCTAACGAATTTGGTAGTAACTTTTGTTAATGTCTTCCTACTATAATTTGTTGGCACATCATGCACTAAGCTTTGCTCAGCAATAGAAACAGATTGCTTTCCTGTGCATTTTTGTAAGGACAGGCATTTCATTTCCCAAAAATAACTATGGAATATAGATCATGTTTGAATTTGTGGATCTCAATGCGTTTATGTAAATGAGGTTTTCCTTATCCTAACTCTGATATCCGAAATCATTTATCTACAGGAGGGATGTTTATGCTTCTACGATGGAAGCCGGAAATGGAACTCACTTTTTGCATGATCGTTTCTATCGTGTTTTTATGTATCGCTTGTAACTCGAATGTTAGCTATACCCCTCCATTTGGTATAGTAAGTTTCTCTATTAGTAATACAGGTATTTCATGCTCTGCAGGAAGTACAATTGTTACTCCTATTGGAGAGTTTAGTTATCAATATACTCTTGCCTCAATGAATGTTGAGGATGATGCATTCGTAATCGATATTCGATACAGTAAAAATGGGGTCATTACCGACGGCGTATATAAAATACAAACCAATAATGATGAGGTGACTGTTACAACAAACGGCCATACGAGAATTCAGATCTCAAATCGTCGTGTGCTCATTGATGCCTCTACTAGCACCGTGCAAACGGTTGAAGTGCGTGACGCGCAGTCTTCCGCTCCCGATCCTGTTACACCTGAACAACAAGCTCAGTCGGTTATCGATCGTTACTACACTGCTATCAACAACAAGGATTACCAGACTGCCTACGATTTGTGGTTGAACCATCCAGCCGCTTATCAGAATTTTGCAAACGGATTTGCAGATACGAGCCATGACGACTATACAGTTGATAACATTGTCTCGCAGAGCAATGGCACAGTGTGGGTGTATATCACCCTTCAAGCCACATCGACCTCCTATCAGCAGACAACATATCAAGGATACTATATCGTCAGTTCACAGTCAGATGGATCCTGGAAGATATCTGGTGCTAACGTCCGTAAAATATAACGAAAAACAGGGAGCCTTTCACAGCTTTTATTGGTACTTTGTTGACAACGATAGATTGCCCTTTAACCCTTTCGCTCATAAGTGGCTAGTGCTGGATCGAGAGAAAGTGACCCAATCTCTCCTACTCGTTGAAAAGTCCCGCGTCAACAAAGTACCGGTAAGTCAAGGGCAAAATTAAGGGTGATCGGATAAGCTCCTAGCTATTGCGCTCGACCCACTCACGAAAAATAGGAGCTGCAATCGCATATTTCTCGCTCTCAT
>CBJMBI010000709.1:0-2422 GCA_966427955.1 uncultured Ktedonobacterales bacterium | reverse complement strand
TTTATCTTGTTGTACTCTTATTTAAGACAGTTGTCTTATGCTATGATACAGTTGAAAACAAAGATGTTCACCACTGCATTAGTTGGTTGAATTGGGCTGGAGGAGAAGAGATGATGAGAATAATGCCATTGCTTGTATTAAATCGTGCAAGCAGAATAGCTCCCTATGAACAAATCAGCGCACAAATTCGTACGTTAATTGTTTCGGATCAGTTGTATCCAGGCTCGCTCTTACCTTCTGTACGCCAGTTGGCACGCGATTTGGGAGTTGTGCCAAATACTGTTGCTCGAGCATATAATGAACTCGAACGCGAGGGATTGGTTGTGATCTCTGCACGCCGAGGTGTTGTCGTCGCTGAAAGTTCAGTTGAGCGAAAAGAAGAGGAAAAAAGACGCCAATTGAAGCAATTGGTGGCCAACTTCCTCGCTAGCGTCAAGGCCTTGGACGTGAGCATTGACGACATCTATGGGGAAATTCAACGGCAATGGGAGGTTCCTTCGCAGACGACCAATTGATGGATATTTGTTTCCGAGAATATGTTATGAGCAGAGATATTCATTCAAGGATGTAATTGAGTTTCGAAAGAAGCTGAAAGTAAGGAGGTCTTTTGATGTCACTTTGGCTCATTTTTATTCAGTGGCCAATCTTAGGAATAATGTCTATCGCTTGGGGAATTCGTTCTCTGCAACAACGCCAGTCATTAAGCATAGTTCAGCAGAGGCGTTGGGAGAAATTGCTCAAGGCATGGAACATAGCCCTTCCAGAGAATGAAATTTTGCAAACGCTTCAGGACATCCATGCTGCCTGGAATACGCTAACATCGTGGGGTTGGATGGGTCTTGGAATAGCAATGACTGTGGTGGGAACATTACGCATCTTCCAATTGCTGTTTACAACTGGTTCTCAGATCCGTATGGTTTCTTTAGTTGAAGAACCAGCGCTTGAATTGCAGCTGGTGAGTCTGTTGCTTGGTTATAGTATGGTTCACCTCTATGGCTTCTGGCGTCTGAGAAAAGAGTCGTTGGACAGAGTGAGATATGCTGACCTGCGACCAAGGAGACTGACAGATTATCATGCGCTCGTTGTGCAGTCTCTTCCTATTGGTAATCTGCTCTATCTGATTCTGCTCCTTCTAGTCAGCATGCCCTATTGGAAAGCGCAGATCAGCATTCCATTGATCAGCGGGGCCACCTTGACGGCACCGAGTTGGATTGCTTGGATAGTTCCTTGTTTCATGATCCTAGTAGTTCTGGTGACGGAAGCATGGTTATGGCAAGTTGCTACATTTCCACGTCTCCTTGTCGGAACGGACTCTGAGCCTTCCCTCTCAGCCGCGATTGACGATATACTCCGTTCCTTGGTCAGTATGCAGATCCTTTCATTAGAGTATGTAACTGTAGGTATCTTGGACTCTGTGCAAATTAGATTTTTAGCTTTAAATAGAGATACTCCGTCTGATATCCAAACAATGCTTTTGATATGTATGCAACTTCCCGGTTTGCTGTTTGTGGCAGGCATTGCTCTCGGCCTGTTGAAGGGACAGCTTGGAGGCAAAATGACTGGAGGGCCCTGGCAGTATGCAAAATACCGAAGGAAAGAGCAGGCCATTGCTGAAAATGAGCCTCTCTCATAAGGGAAAGCAGGAAGGATGGTCTAGCAGTCTCTATGGCAAGAGAGACCTTTGCTCACACGGAAGAAACGATTCTCCTTATCATGGCGGACCACTCTTCCAGCAGAGCGGACAAGCTTTCTAACAATTAACACATGTCTTTCTCTGCTAGCAAAAAGGAGCGTAACACATGCGTATACGCGATTACTCAACTTACACATTCATTACTATATATGCTTTATTTGTAGGAATATATCAAATGCCCCTTGTTTTACATGGAAAAGGAGATATCAATTCATATCTTTGGATTTCCTTGTTATGTACGTGTGCAATCTTCTGGAGTACTGCCTTTGTGACATGGGTAAAAAAAGTATCGTCTCAAAAAGCCGAGACTGATCCATTAGTTGATACAGGACAGGAGCACCCTGACAAAAGCTCATCGGCGACGTTTCCCACAAATGTTGAGAAGATACCAAAAGAACATCGCCTTTTCCTTACTGCATATTGCTATTTTATAGGAATATATCAAATATTTCTTTTTTTTGCATGTAAAAGGGGATTTTAAATCATTCCTTTGGATCTTCGTGACATGTATATGGACGATCCACTGGATCACTGCCCTTGTGACATGGGTAAAAGAACATCGGCTTTGGCAGCAAACTTTTTACAAAGCGATCCTCTTCTTGAGTTGAGTATTTCTCACTATCAGTCGCTATGAGCACGTCAACATCTCGCAATATCAGTTTTAATCACTGTTCCATCGGAACCTGTAAAGACTATAGTAGCTGGACACTGCTCATGGGAAACTCGGAA
>CBJMBI010000708.1:0-2422 GCA_966427955.1 uncultured Ktedonobacterales bacterium | reverse complement strand
GCGTCATTGAGCGCAGGAAGCCTCAATGCTGACCTAGTTCCGTCAACGGATGTTAGCGCGTACAAGTGGCTTAGCCTGCATATCAATGGTAATGCCTATTCTGGTACGCTGACATTCCAGGCCAGTAACGACAACACGAACTGGATTTCTATCAACCTTCTTGGCGGCACTAGTCTTAATAATGCCTCCACCACAACTACATCCACAAATGCTCTTTTTACCGGATCTGTGTACTATCGATATTTTCGAGTAAGAATGACATCTTACACAAGTGGTACTGCTCAAGGAACTCTGGAACTATATACGTCACCTGCTTTCTACATATTCAATAACCTTAATGCTTCACAAAGCGGCACTTGGACAGTTCAGCCAGGTAACACACAAAATACAACCGCATGGCTTGTAGCAGGACCCACTAACAACGCAACACAAGCAGCAAATACAGCAGGAAACGTGGTGGTTAAAGGTAGTGCAGGATACTTACATAGCGCGGTAATAACTGCAACAGGGACAGCACAGTTGGACATCTACGATAATGCTTCCACCAACTCAGGTACAAAACTGCTTTCCATACCTGCCAATGCTGCTGTAGGGACGATCTATGCGTTTCCTGGTGGCGCAAGAGCAAGCAATGGAATTGTGTCTAATGGAGTCGCAAACTGCCCTGGGGTCACTTTCCAGTATCAATAGAACAGGGATTTAAACATGACAGTAAAGATAGGCATGAACTACGGTCATCAGCCGTCATCATCCTATAGCGGTGCCCAAGCGGATGCTGATTTTGCGTATCTGAAGAGGCTCGGATTTACTAATATCCGTCTTGCTATGCCGACTTATGATTCGACTACCTCTCTCCCCAATGTCCAAGATATGGCAATTAGAGCAGTAGCACATGGATTTTATGTGGTCATGGGGGTCACGGCGGGATTTGGTACCAATACTATCACAAGTGCAAGATGGTCAGCTCATACCGCGTATGTTCAAAATACGTTTGCGCCTTGGTGTCAATCGCATGGTATATCAGAGCTTTGTCTGGACAACGAAGTGGAACTAATGCTAACTAGCCAAGTTACAGCAGCACAAGCAAGAAGTGACATAAGATCCTTAGCTAATACCATAAAGACAAACAATCTATTCACTGGCAAGGTAAGTTACAGCACAGCTAACCAGTCAAGCATCATAACACCTTGGTATACCGCCAATGAAGGAATAGGAGTTTTAGACCTAATCGGATTTAACACATACGGTACCGCCGCTGCTCCTCCAGCAAGTTCCAATTTTGCTACAGAGTGTTTTAACGTTTCAAACGGTATAGGCACAAAAGCGTATATATCAGAGTTTGGATGTATCACTAATGGATTTGGTGACTATAATGAGGAAACAGCATGGTATAACGATGTCATTAACAGGATAGCATGTATACAGCAGCAGATGCAAAACAAGCAGACATACTTTTTCTGTTTTAGAGGTGGGGGCTTTGGATTACCTGTTGACTCGTTTGAGGTCGTTCGATCAGATGGTTTCATTCATTTGGCTATGAGCGCTCTACTGGGGTTGCCTCTCACCTCAAATACTATTGAGCTTCCAACTGCCTACAGGAGAGGATGATGGGATACCAACCATGGCCGCAAAATCAAATCGATCCAATGCTAGTTATTCCGTTGTCGCTCGATAGCGGTACAGAGGATCTGACAGGGGCTTCATACACTGAATTCGCCGTATACTTTCACAGAGTAGGGGTACAGCCTTCTTCTGTCGCGGGAACTGGTCAACTGGCTATCATGCAACTCAATCCAGGACAATTGATCTATAAATTAGCCTCTGATGATGTATCGATTGCTTCATATGGATCAATAGAGGTACAGCGAACATTACCCTCTCCTAATGGAGGAGATACGGTAATTTATGACGCCATACCATTTAACATCGTACCAAGTTAAAGGAGATTTCTGTATGAAATTCGATCCTAGCGGGTGGCTGGATAGTGCAACCGAAATAGATTACTCTGCCAACTCAATGTCTAGACAAGGATACGGCATCAAATATTTGGTGCTGCATGGTACAGCAGGGGGTACTTCTGCACAAGGAATTGGAGAATACTTCAAGAGCACGGTAGGAGGCTCTAATCCGGTCAGTAGCCACATCATCATCGATCAACAGGGCAATGTAGTCCAAGGGGTACCCATGTCGCTTGCGGCATTCGCGAACGGGGTCATCACCAATGGGCATGCAGCGTACCTGCCAGATCCTAGTATCAACCCAAATTGGTACACGGCATCAATCGAGTTCGTCAAACCGTCAACAGATAATTCAGACGCATTGACCGATATTCAAGTCAAAGTGGGATTTGAGGTTATCAAGTGCATCTGTGATACCTACCACATCCCCAAGAGAGCGGGTGATGCAAATGGTGGAATTATAA
>CBJMBI010000707.1:0-2425 GCA_966427955.1 uncultured Ktedonobacterales bacterium | reverse complement strand
GCTGCTCAGAGGATGGTCCCAGTTTGCGGATCTTTAAGCTGTTATGTGCTACCATGATTGTTACCTCCTGTTTGGGATGTTTCGCTCGCCAGATGCTTGGTCGCTCGGCGAGCGTTTTTGTTTGTTCTTATGTAGTAAGTATAGCACATTACTGTGCTTAATACAAGTAATTAAGCACCAATTTGTAGACTTCCCAGAAAATTACTTACCCTTTCTATTGCTTCTTTGGAAAGAGTTTTTACGGCATTCGGAGCGGTGTTATGTTTCCTGATATTGCAGGTAGCACAGGCAGGCACACAATTGTTGAACGTAGTTAAACCTCTGAGAGATCTGGGAATAAAATGATCTAGTTGCGCATACTGGCGTTCTAGACAATAAGCACACTTCCAGTCAAAATGGTCTAATATCCGTATCCACTTCTCAAGAGTGAGAGTTTCTACTGATTTAGATTCTCTCTGTAAGATATATTGTAATTTTTCGCGTTCTCGTGCTTTATCTGGATCACATCGTGGACATATCCAAGTCGAAGGTTTCCTATAGATGTCATAAACATATCCACATGTTTCACACTCAACAACCCTATTGAACAAAGATTTCCAGTTAACTGATGACAATTCAGAAACAATCTCTTGTGCCTCTTGCTCAGAATTAGAGTACATTAAGATGACACCAACTACATTTTTCATTGCCTTACTATGCATATTTCCTCCTTGACTTATTAAGCACAATATTGTAGATTCTATTTTACACGTTGTCGTGCTTAATGTCAACACTAAGCACAAAATAGTGATGAAAGGTGCGCTATGAAAAAAGCTGATATGGTTTATATAGATGAGAATGGAGAAGCCTGGCTTACAGCCGAAGGTATTGCTAATTTGTGGAACAAACGCACTCAGCAAGAATTTAATCGAGAGGGACATTATACACGATGGGCTGCAAGAAATAGGGTAGCAAGCAGTGGTGACTTACCATATATGGATGATAAAAATCATGGCCGTGTTTATAGCAAAAAGGCAGCAGAAACGATAAAACTGCGGCCTCGCTCACAACCACGTCCAGATGTTGCTGAGAGAAACAGGACAAATAAGCCTTTTAGCAAAAGAGAAGAGGCAGGATGATGTTAAGAGGTGTTACCTATACGGAAAATGTTCCAAATTCCCAGATAACCGATGTCTGCGTCGTGTGTGCGCTGAGAGCAGAGAAATAGTAGCAGCATAGGAGCAATGGCAGATGAATACAACCACACGTGAGGAATGGTTAGCCAGCCTTAAATATGGCGATAGAGTAGCAACACATCATCGCTACGCGGGATACCGACTTTATACGGTAGATCGGCGTACCCCATCAGGCCAGATTATTATGGCTAGTGGTGAACGGTATGACAAAAATGGCATAGAAATTGGTAGACGTGACAAATGGGACTCGAATCGACTGGAGGAAGTAACGCCAGAAGTTCTAGCAGATATTGAACACAGACGTTTAGTGTCATCTGTAAATCATCGTGTCGCCCAGCTGGATATTAACAGACTGAGACTAATGAGTGACGAGGCCCTTAGTGAGATTGATGCAGTGCTCAAGAAGTACACGAAGAACATAGAGGAGCAATGACCATGCTTAAAAAAGTCACACCACAAGAAGTACTGGACGCTTACAACCTGGCAACAGCGAGCGCCTCTCCTGAGTCACAAAAGTTCTTCGCGCCATTACCTGAGAGACTAGAGGCTTTGAGCCGGGAACAGCAAACCATCTTTCAGCGTATGGCATTCAATATGAATTGTGTTGTCGGTGAAATGCAAGTGGAGGAACAATAACATGGTAGCAGACAAAGACAAAATCGAGCAATGCGTTCTTGAGATGGCACGTGAAAATGGCAGTGTAGCTGTCCAAACCATCACTTTTATTATGCGACGTTGGCTCCACGAAGCATCGCACAAATTGACCATACGCGATGCATGTACTAGCCTGGACGTTCTTGCTAAGATTGCCAGCTATATCGCCCAAGATCCTGAAACGTGGACTGTGAATGGGAGGTTCAGCGAGCATCAATATGATTACTACTATCCCGGCGATCAACTAGGTATTCATGCCGATTTGAGAGGAGTACTCAGTCTACTTAACCGCAGATTTGGTGCAAATTTCAGTATAGCCAACGCTCAAAACTATCTGCGAGATGTAAAAGAGTCTGCTGGTAGGTTATCGCAAAACTTAGAGGGAGCATAACCAATGTCCATCAACTACCAACTTCCCTACAGCCAGGGCTTTGCCGTTGGCTAGCGGCTCTATGCCCACTCACCCAACTACCGGCCCGATGAACTCCGCCACATAGCCGAGCAGGAAGCCAACAAACAAGATTTGTCGCTGATCCTACGTGTCCACTTTAAAGACGGGGTGATTGCTGGCTATGGCCCGCCCAAACAAGAAGGCA
>CBJMBI010000706.1:0-2426 GCA_966427955.1 uncultured Ktedonobacterales bacterium | reverse complement strand
ACCCTGGAATATCCTAAGATACTGGCAAAGGTGGCTCATGAAGCCGGATTTTCGGCTGGTAAAGAGCTAGTGCAGAATTTGCAGCCAACGCCAAATCTAGTTGAGGCTAGGCGACGTCTGGCTTTTACTACGGAAGCTTCACGCTTGATCGATTTGCATGCTGACGTTGGTGTGCGTGGCGCTCATGATATCCGCCCACTGCTGACCCGAGCTGCTCGTGATGGGATTTTGACCGCGAGTGATCTTGTTGCTGTGATGAGGACTGTGCGTAGCTCTCTTTATGTTGCACGTGTACTGGAGAAGCTTGATCCTGCAACATTTCCTTTGCTGCATGCTCTCGGAGCTGATATTCCTCTTCGTCCGCAAATTATGCGCCGTATCGAGGCGACTGTGAGTGACGATGGCGAGGTGCTAGATACTGCTAGTCCTACGCTGCGTAAGTTGCGCTTTGATCTTCGCAGTGCCAATCAACGTTTGCAAGAACGTCTGCGCACGTTGGTCAGTGATTTTGCGCATGTGTTACAGGAAGAAATTATTACTATACGCAATGATCGCTATGTTGTCCCTGTGAAATCGGAACTGCGTGGACAGGTGCGTGGTATTGTCCATGACCAATCCTCTAGTGGCGCGACTGTCTTTATCGAGCCGATGGTAGTGGTTGAACTGAATAATAAGTTGCGTGAATTGCAAGCCGAGGAACGAGAGGAAATTGAGCGTATTCTGCGTGAGGTTTCCGCAGAAATTGGCCATGAGGCCGAGGCTCTGAAAGTGGTTGTTGAACTACTGGCCGAATTTGATATGCACTTGGCAAAGGCTCGCTATGCTCGCTTGACGCGTTGTAGTGAGCCGCGCTTGAACGATGAGGGACGTATCAATCTCCGTAATGCTCGCCATCCCTTGTTAACTGATAAGGTGGTACCAATCAATTTCCACTTGGGGCAGGATTTCTTTATTGTAGTTATTACTGGTCCTAACACTGGTGGCAAAACCGTTGCACTTAAGACCGTCGGTTTGTTGTCGTTGATGGCCCAGTCTGGTCTGCATATTCCTGCTGATGATGATTCAGAGATTGCCGTATTCCAGGATATTTTTGCTGATATTGGCGATGAGCAGAGCATTGAGCAGAACTTGAGTACTTTTTCTTCTCACCTCAGTCGAATCATAGAAATCCTGCGTAAGATTGATAGTGAGCGCAAGCGAACAACTTCTAATATTCGTGGAAAGATGGCTGAGGAGTTGGTAGCACGGCAAAAAGAACATCCTGTCCAGATGTTGGTGCTTTTTGATGAGCTTGGTGCGGGAACTGATCCAAGTGAAGGATCAGCTCTGGCACGTTCGATTCTCACCTTCTTGCTAGATCGCCATGTAACGACGGTAGCAACTACTCACTACTCTGAACTCAAGGCCTTTGCCCATGAGCAAAAGGGAGTAGTCAATGCTTCGGTCGAGTTTGACATTGAGACGCTTTCACCAACCTATAAGCTCAGTATTGGTCTGCCCGGTCGTAGTAACGCGTTAGCAATTGCCGAGCGTCTGGGTCTGGACCAGCGTATCATTCGTGGTGCACGCAGATTTCTGGGCAGTGCGGGTGTACGTATGGAGAATCTGCTGGAGGGTTTGCAGAGTGAGCGCAAAGCAGTTGAAGATGAACGTTTTCATCTCAGCATGGAGAGGGCCGAGGCTGAGTATCAGCGCAAGCAGCTTGAAGATGAGCGTTTGCAGATCGAGATGCAACGTGTTAAGATCATTAATGAGGCACGTATCCAAGCACAGCGAGAATTAGATGAAATTCAAGCTCAGCTTTCAAAAATCAAGGGAGAAGTGAAGCGCGGCAATCTGAGCTATGAGCGTTTAGGTGAGTTGCGTCGGCATGCTCGTGGTCTAGAAGAAAAAACAATGCGGGTACCTGAGCCTGTACGCTCTCGGCAACCCGCGCCCCATGAAGAACGGCTGGAAGGACCATTGCAGATTGGGGATACAGTACGTGTCCTCAGCTTTGGGCAGAATGCTGAATTGCTTGGTCTCTCTTCTGACCGCGGAGAGGCTGAAGTACAGATGGGGCCAATGCGTCTGCGTGTGAGTGTCGACAATATTGAGCGTATCAGCAAGCGCAAGGCCGCTCTTGATGAGCGTGAGCGACCAAGTGTCTCCCGCCCATTGTTAGAAGATCGTCCTGAAGTGTCAACGCAGTTAGATATACGTGGCTGGCGAGTTGAGGATGCACTTGAAGAACTAGAGACCTATCTCAATGATGCTGCCTTATCAGGTATGTCCTCGGTGCGTATTGTTCATGGTAAGGGGACAGGAGCATTGCGTGCTGCTATCCGTGAACAACTTGCGCATCATCCCCTGGTTAAGTCATTTGCGTCGGCGTCTCCACAAGAAGGTGGAGATGGTGTGACAATTGTTAAATTGAGTGTATGATG
>CBJMBI010000705.1:0-2428 GCA_966427955.1 uncultured Ktedonobacterales bacterium | reverse complement strand
AGGTGTTTCTCTAATCGAAGTATCTCTTTTTTGTTCCTTCACTTTATTAGCTAGGTTTTCATTCTCTCGAACAACTTGCTTAAATTTGCCAGTCAACTCTCTCATAGCATATTTCGATTCATTTCTCTCTCGATTAGCTTTTTCCAATTGACTAGCTAACTGTCGATTAATCTTTTTCCATCTCGCGTTTATCTCGATCAGCTTGCTCTAGTTTAGTTTCCATCTTTTGCATCATATCCATCATTCTCTGCATTAGTTCTACCGTTTTATCATTTCCTGATCGAGAGCCATCACTTGAACTGGCACCATCTCCTGGCCTCATTCCTCCATATAATCCAGGTTTTTCGGGCGTAGCTCTATACGACAGTTTAACATAATCTGAAGTAGGCCGATTTGAACTTGGAGTCGTTTTTTCCATAGATCGCTCATCAAGTACCTCACCAGCTCGTTACCGCAATCTCTGGGCTATGGGTATCGATCCACAAGACTATGAGAGGAGATGGTCAGATCCGCAAGCCAGCACGAGTGGCACTTCCCACCTAGAAATTGAGCAGCTCAGTGAGAGGCTGAGCAATATGCAAGAGGTAGAGGATGATGATAGATATCATGACAGTAGTGATGGAAATAGAGATGAAGATGCAAGAGAACTCTATGAGCTAAGGAAAGAGTTTGCTGAGCTGCTCAGTGAGAGGGCGAGAAGAATGCTAGCGGAAGAGGCGGCGCAGGAGCGTGCAAAACGCCTTGAGGAGCTAGCGAAAGACCCAGCAAAGGGTGGTAGAATGAGCCCAGATACCCAGCGCGAAGCAGAAGTTGCATTACAGCTAGAGGAGATGGGCCTATTAGCTGGCCCGATCCGCAGAGACCCTTCTGGAGATGCCGAATTTATTGATCGCAGGGGCACGCTTTGGGATGTAAAGCAGTTTCACTCAGAGAAAGGGAGATTTAACTTAGGGAGCGCTGTCGAAACTATCAGGAGGGAGATACTTGCAGGAGAAAATGTTATTCTTGATACCAAGTTTCTTGATTCTAATGATGCCGCAGCTCTTCGCAGTGCCATTGAGACAAATGGATGGCAACATAAAATTCTTTGGTCTAAGGACGAGTAAAGGAGACACTCACGTATGGCTACATCACCCGGCATGAAAAAGAGTACAAGCGGGGCGGATGTCCTTTTTCAGTGGAGACCTTTATGTCTGGGGACACGCCATCCTGCATGAAAACCACTTTTCAGAGGAGAGAACCATGAAGAAACCAATACCTCCAGACTTGCTCATACAACTGCGCTCTCATCAGCAATATAATGAGACACTCGGCAAAGAAGGAAAAAAACTCGAAGCTGAAGGTCTCGATCTGAGTGAGCTAGATTTGTCCGGGAGAAATTTATCAGGTATCGACCTCCAAAAGGCAAGATTTGACAACACAGACCTGAGAAAAGCAGATCTCTATCATGCTTATCTAGATATCTGTTCATTTCATCAGGCTCTTCTTGATGAGGCTATGTTAGTGAAAGCAAATTTCACACGTTCAACGTTTACAAAAGCGAGTCTACGCTCAATCCAAGGACTCAAGGCCGATTTCTGGCAGGCAGATTTACGCCATGCCGATTTAAGCCATGCCGACTTGCGTCGTGTCTACTTTGCTAGGGCTAACTTGAGCGAAGCTATTCTGCGCCATGCTTTGCTCACGCGAGCATGTTTTGATGAGGCCAACTTGACAGGTGTGGATTTGACAGGTGCTCATCTGAATGGCGTTTTTCTCTCAGGAGCTGTGGGCCTCGAGTCGGTCAAAGCGGATTGGATTGAGGTAGGGACAGATGAAGCTCCCAAACGATTAGAGGGTGAAGCAGCACGCCAATGGTTTCTGGACACCATCTCAACTTCGCCTTCATTCTTCGATTAGAGATTAGGAAGTTAGAATGATAGCTAGGTACGCTTATGTGTCGTACACTCTCTGTATTGGCACGCGTCGTATGCAATCCACAAGAAGCACCACTAGTCCGTGAAACTGCGTATCCTGCTATGTGCGAGGCATCATTCACTACGACCCACGTGAGCAATTTCATCTCGCATCTAAACGACTTAGTCTCTCACAAGATATAGACTGGAACATGGTCAAATCATACCTCTAAGAGAGTGTTTGATCAGCCTGAGAGGCTGATCAGGGTGATAATGAGCTGGGATCTTGCGGCTCAGCTTACAAGAAAGCAAAGCGATTAAAGAGAAAAGAGATGAAAATCATGCTCTACGGGCAGTCAACTAGCTCATCTCTGATCCTAGCATAAGGTTTCAAGGCGCTTCCGGGGCTCTTCAAACACTCTCTAAGGCATGTGCCAGACAAACTTTATAGTGGGTCAACCTTCTTGCGAAGGAAAAAGAAGAAATACTGACTCTGCCAAAAAGAACTATGCAAGTGCTGTGTCATTCATGTT
>CBJMBI010000704.1:0-2428 GCA_966427955.1 uncultured Ktedonobacterales bacterium | reverse complement strand
ATAGCTAGCAAATATGCACTGTTACAAGCATGCTTCAATGTAATTACATCATTACCTGCTTTTCTTAATTTTTACACTAGTATTGACATTTGAAAAAAGTAATGCTACAGTATTCTTGAGCTTGACTCTTCAACATGGGATGGATAGGAAAGACCATTCCTTCATTGAGATGAGTTGAGTCCCCCTCCTGACCGTTTTTGTAGAGTTGTCTTCGAATAGACCTACTAGCGCGAGGTTTTGTTCGCAGGTACGGTGAGAGTGCCTTGACCTGCTCTTTCCAGAAAGATGCTTATGAGAATTCAAAAAACCGAATATGCCTCTCCCCATGTGCTCATCTCTGATACAGACCATCACTCACGACAAAGCATCCCGCAAAGGTCAAGCGCGGGAGAGAGTGGTGTTCCATTGTGAGCACTTGCATTTCTCCCCATCTCATTTGCTCTCAGGTGTAGTTCAAATGAACATGGCCATTCAGCATCTGAGTAAATGCTGTAATATGGCTTTCTAAGCCGTTTACTAACGCTATCGGATTTGAATTTTCAAATTGTTGAACATCAATCATTTCACTTGAGCCAGAGAGACAGCGGGCCTGAAGGCACTTCTTCACCTCTGACGAGAGACAACATTTTTTGATTTGGAAGAATGGTTTTCACTCTAATCGTTTCGCTAACACACTCTGAAGAAATATCTGGAGGTCTCAGAATGAGAGCAATCTCTTCACAATCTCTGATTTTTAGTTGTATGCTATCACTTTTAGTACTCTCCCCTTCCACAAGTGCTTTCACAAGCTCCATTCCTCGAAATACAATGAGTTACTGCTTACACCTTTATATCCATCTCAATGGAAAAGAACCTGCTACAAAAGCCTGTTTGGATGGTCATAGCACTAGTGGCATAAGTGAGTCCGATTGTGGAAGCAGAAACATCGAGTTAATCTTGTGGTGGGATGCTAATCTTTCAGGTCCTAATATCTGTTTTAGTGGCACTGGTGGTACCGACTTAGGTTCGTATGCAAGACCAGCTCTTGCTCTCTGTAGTAATGACACATTAGTAATGTGTAGCTGGGATAAAAATGCTAGCAGTTTTAAAATGCTGGATTCATCCACGGTCAAAACCATTTATGCAGGTATAGGTGGGAATGGCGCATCGTTTCATGCAAGCGTTTACCAAGCTAATCTTGCCGATACTCCAGTTGGCAATGATAATGCATCTTCTATCAGCATTATGCCATTCCATTGAAGACAAAGTACTGCTTGGCCTGTCTTACTAGTAGCGACCACGCGAGTGAATTAACCACCATGTGTCACTCCAGACAATTGATCTGGAGTGACCTTGAGCAAGCAAGCTTCTTGCATCCCGACAGAAGTTAAAAAGACAGGCTTCTTCAAAGCAAGTCAAAGATTGGCAAGACAGAAACGTGAGAGGTTCTATCATGAGACAACAATACATGAGCGGTGAAAATGAAAGAGGGCAGACAAGCTATCCCCCTTTCTATAATGAAAACTTTACCTACCCCCAAGATTCCATTCCCTCTCTGTTTGAACAAAAGCTTTCATCAGAAAACTCTCTTCTCATGAATAAATATCGTTCTTCTCGTCTTTTTTCATTAGTAGTCTTAATTCTATTAACAATAATTTTAATATTATTAGCTTTTGCAGCAGCTAATCTTGGTTTCACGATAGGCACTATTTCATTGCTTGCGATTTTATACTTTTTCGCCATAAAGTTATATATCACTTTAAAATAGATCAGAAAAGCTCAACCATCCTGTGAGGCTAGGCAAGCTATGCCTCTCTCCAAAGGCAGAAGTCACTTGCAGGCCGGAGAGAGTAGCTCGAAGCGCTACCTCCCGAACAAGTTCCACGCTAGGCAGGTAGCCATTAGTTACCGATTCCTGATGGTGAGAGGGCTGAAGGCTCGAAGGCTATGAACATTTGACAATCAGACTAAATTTTACTCTACTTCGGATAGAGAGGGTACTTCACTGAGAAAGGTTAACAGCGATGACTAGGGAATTACAACAAGCGATAGAGGCTTTGCAGAAACTGCCAGAGAATGAGCAAAATGCTATAGCAAGACGTATTTTGAACGAAATTGATGAATCAGAATGGAATGCTATTGTGAACAAACCACATGTTAAGAAGCGGCTACGTGAGCTTGGGAGAGAGGCGATGGAAGAAGATAGAGCTGGGGAAACCGAAGAAGGTGGCTTCGACTGCCTATGAAGAGTCGGCGCACAAAGCAATTCAAAAAACTCTTTGCTCGACTCCCTAAACATGTACAAGAAAATGCAGTAGAAGCATATAGACTCTTCGCGAAAGATCCCTATCATCCCTCTTTGCAATTCAAGTGTATTGATGATCAAGATCCTACCTATTCGACTCGCATTGGTTTGAGCTATCGTGCTGTAGGATGGTATGAGAATGGG
>CBJMBI010000703.1:0-2435 GCA_966427955.1 uncultured Ktedonobacterales bacterium | reverse complement strand
CCCATTCTCTTGTCAGCACCCGAATTGGCTAACCGCTATAAACTTCTTTATTCAGCTCGCGGATGTGCCCTTATTACATATAATGAATGAATAATCCTATAAAGACCGATGCCAAGCAGTATAAATCCTGCAAGTGGCAATACGCGATCTTTAAGCAGCGTATTGGGAGAGAATGCCATAGAGCATATCGTGTATACGCCGGCCCACAGTGCAACAGGAAACGGCTGTGACGTCACCATAGCATACATGTATGCTACTAATATGATATACGGCACAAGCAGCACAAAAGCGGCCACAAGGAACCACAAGCCTTTAAGTTTTTTCATTGCCCCACCGCATTATTCAAAACTTGGAGGCCATCCGGCCCTGTTTTCGTCTTTACCCACCCTGGCGCGGCTAATGTACCCATATATTGCTCGTAGGTTAGCCCACACGGAGAATTCACTGGATCGCTTGTGTCGCAATAGAAGAGTGTGGCCTCGTTCGGGTGCTTGCTATCATGCAAGGCCTGCGAGTGGTCATAGCACGTTGCGGAATCTAGCTGCGAGTACATGACAGCGTGACTAGCTTGCATGGCAATCGCTCCTGATGCGCCTGCTGCATTGTCTGGCGCATTGACGACGATGTCGCACTCACTCCCCACGACCGTCCATTGCGTAAAGCCTGCTGGAGTTTGTGGATTTTGTGCGTTTTGCTCCAAGTTATTCATGAAATCACTCCCTTGAGTAATTTGCGCTGTTTGAGTGCACCCACGACAGGCAGCAAAGCTATCCACGCCGGTGACTCCTTCATGAGGAGTGTTAAACGTCACCGCGTCCGTCACATAGCCGATATCGCTCGGCATGCCCTGTTGTCCTCCTCGTGTTTCTACCAAGTACATGGTGTTGCGAATGATAATTCCTCCCAAACTGTGCCCAACAAGGATCACGTTCTGCCCTCCTGCAAAGTTTTGGTTCAAGTACTGGGCAAGCAAGCAGCTCACATGGTTGAGGTCCTCATTGTTAGTCCCCTCTGATCCTGGAGAAAAGTTGTCACAGAGACTCTGGTACGCTGTGTTGTGGAGATTGACATCGCACTTTGTATCGCCTGTATAGAACTGAATGGTACGGAAATCAGAATAGCCTTGTGCTGAGAGGTATTTGATAGCATTGCCCCAATAGCCGCCGTTGCAGTCAGCGTAGCCACCGCTCCCATTGGCCCAAGGTCCAAAATCTGTTATCCCATGTACAAAGACAATAGGCGTAGCTGTGTTGCTGTTCAATACTCGTCGCTCTGTGAGCATCCTATGCACATTATCCCAGACCTCTGGATTGATCTTCTCTGGTGTGAGGCGCTCCGTCCCGATGTCTATCTTCCTATTCTTTACCTTCTCTGGCACCTCTTCAAACAGCGTTCTTAGATCCTCCAGAGCTTCTTGAGTATTCTCCGCAAGCTGTTGCCTTCGATCTTGTCTTTGCGCTCGCTTTTGCTCTTGCGGCTCAAGAGTTTGAAAAAACTTCTCTGGATTTTTCATGAACTTGCCAAAATGCTCAAGCAGCTTCCTCGCAAACTCAGGATTCTCTTTGGCCTTGGCCGCTACATCTCGCAACACCTGCATTTGCTTCTCTGCCTGAGAAATCTGCTCTTGCTGTACGAAGTACTCGGGAACTTTGCTGAGATTGAAGTCACCGCGTACCTGCAGTTCCGTGCCAGAGCTAGGTGCAGAGAAACCTTCGACACGGCCTATCCCAAAGCCCGATTGCACAGCAAAAACCGCAGTCGCACCTTTCATTGTTGCTTCCGCTGCCTTCCACGCGCCCGCATAGGTAGGACCAATATACTCCTTCATTTTCTCGACATAACTCTTACTGCTACTATCTTGTGACTTGCTCCTATTTTCCTTCTCATATTGACTTTCTACAGTTTCTTTTCTTCTCAATTCATTATTTCCCAATTTAATGCTCCTTTTAATTTTCAAAAATGTTTCAATTCATTCAATTTCATGCGTGTGAGACGCTTGACCCCCTTTCTCTAGATCAAAACAACATGCTAGCGAGCCGCTTCCATGAGCCATGGCTGCCACTCTTCGTGATGGTGACAACCCACCGTCAAGAAAAATCTTTTCCTGCCATTGCGTCAACTAGAGGATCGCTTGTCAGCCTCTACCTCACTTGCAGCCATAACCCTATATTCAACAATACCTGCATCACAGTCTCCTTGTCAAGGTGACAAAGAGGTGACAAGATGACACAAGATAAGCGTGCCTCTGCAGACATCATCGACAAAGCCAGATCGGTGAGGTTCATTTTTTGCATGGAGGTTGCTTACGGGAAGTAGGCGCGATAAATAAAAATGCCCGGAAAGAAATCGCATTGTCAATTGGCGATTCTTCTATGCTCTCCTTAGTTCGAGCATTTCCAGAAAGCTCCATGACTTCAGATCGCGTTCAAGGTGGA
>CBJMBI010000702.1:0-2450 GCA_966427955.1 uncultured Ktedonobacterales bacterium | reverse complement strand
ACACGATGACAGTAGACGGCTCTAGGTGCCCTGGTCTTGATAATGTCTCTATCCCCCTACCAGATGGCAAGGTAGCAGAGACTATCAAAACATGGCTAGCAGGCGAGCCAATGCCAGAGCCTACACCACAGCAGAAGGCCATGAGGGAGCTGCTACAAGAGTTCTACAACCTCTCACCTCTCACCTATGCCAGAATACCGAACTGGGAAACGATGGCACTCAAGAAGGCTCTAGATATCACGGATGGGGCTATCCCGGTGGATTACAGTGACGAGCAGGTAGAGGCTATGAGAGCATACGTAGTTTCAAAGAAAGCGCCTAAACAACAATCAGCATAGTGAGTTAGTGGGCTGTCATCGCACTGGTGATAGCCCAGAAAGGAAATTTCAACATGGATACACGCATAGTGGAGCGAAACACCAAAAGAGGTACACAGACCTTTATCACTTGCGATTATGGTGCAGCGCTAATTCAGCGCATCTATCTCAATGACAAGGATGGACATGTAGATAGTCTTAGCATCAATGGAGATGCGATGGATGCAATTGTAAAAGCTTGGCAGGAATATCGAGCTAGCCAGAAAGAGGAGGTTTAGATGCCAGCATCCACAGCCAACAAGGCGCTTCCTACGCCTCTTCCACCAGTTGATCCCGCCAGAAGAGCCAAGGCAATCAGAGACGCGCTAGCCAAGAAGAAGATCAATCCGTCTCGGGTCATAGAGCAGACACTAGCGATCTTAGATGAGTATCAGCTCTTGAGGTAAAACAGTCAGCTTAGGAGGAAATACAATGAAAACCATTTGGTCCTACGAGTTAGGGACTCTCATGAAAGTAAGTTTGGAATGGAAGTTGCAAGACCTATGGATAGGCGCATACTGGGATAACAGGACTTATATCTTTCACTTGTGGATATGTATCATTCCATGCGTACCAATTCACATAGAGTTGTTTAAAGCGTGACCTGTTTGCAGAAGAGCTAGAGCAACCGTTCTAGCTCTTTTCCATCGCTCTCACCAGCACCTTCACAGCTTCCTCCTCACCGACAATCGCTCTCAACTCATCATGCAATGCTCCCATACGCTCCATACGGCTGGTGATATACTCGTGCTTGGCTACCTCAGCATAGCCGTACATGGCCAGATGAGCGGCTTGACACTCGGCATCTAGCTGGTGGACGAGACGCGCTACCTCACTCTGATTTTGCATAATCCATAACCTCTTGTGTAAATAACTCCATTTGTCCAGTTTCATCCATGGTAACACATTTGCACTCGACCACACACTCACTGTTCTGGTGAGATAGCCCGAACTCGTTTATTCTACACGGTAAAATCAGGGTTTGCCGTGTCTGCCAAGAAACTATTTGGACAACGACTTGTCTACCTGCGCCTCAAACGCAAGATAAGCCAGGAAGAGCTTGCTTGGCGTGTGGACGTATCAGTAATGACAATCCGTCGTTGGGAGCACGGTGATTACGGACCTGAATTCAACAGGCTAGAGAAGATAGCCAATGCCCTAGGGGTGGAAATCCGAGATCTGTTTGACTTCAGGGAGCATCCAGACTTGTAAAACCACTCAATAACTGCATGTAGATGAGCTTACTTCATAACGAGACACAGTTATGAAGGTTTCTCCATGCCCTTTACCAAATCTCTACCAAATCTCTACCAAATCTTAACCTATAAACTAAGGCATTCCCCCTAGGACTCATGCATAATAGATATGCACAAGACACGCAAATCAATCCAGAAGCCAATCCACACGATGTTACACAAGTAGGAGAGGGGGTTGTCAATGTTGACAGCACATGTACAAGTATCCGCAAGCCCACATACTGCTACACACTCGCAACGAGTACAACACGTCCGTATGACCTTACCTACTTTACAGGATTTTGACGCACTGATTTTATACTAACATGGCCTGAACCCGCTTCCCAAGCCATCCCAGCATTTTTGATGCCTGCAAAATGGGTCTTTTGACCCAAAAGACAAAATAGCTACAATTGGGTACAATGTCCCACATAGAGTTTTCAAATCGCTCTCCCCAGGGCGAAGGTAGACAGAGAGGTGCTACATGCAAGGCATAATAACAAATGATATCACCCAACGAGAGGAACAAATCCTAGATCTTCTGGCAAATTTCCACAACTACTTAGAGATATCTGATATTCTCGATATCAGATACAAAACAGTTAAACGTCACGTCGACAACCTCATGAAAAAGACAGGTCTCCACCGCAAAGAACTCCTCATTAAATACGCCTTAGACCATGGCTATGGGAGAAAGGAAGTACCTGCATGAAAACCGCATTAGTAGATGTAATTGTATTCACCCTGTCTTTCGCTGTACTGTGCATTGCTGCCATCTTCTACATTCCTATCCTGATATTCCTCATAATTAAAGATGCATATGCAGAGGATAGAGAAAACAGCCGCATGCATCAGCGTA
>CBJMBI010000701.1:0-2450 GCA_966427955.1 uncultured Ktedonobacterales bacterium | reverse complement strand
AACACATGAGTTGGTGGTCAGCTCAAGAAATCACACAAAAGCGCTATGGCACTGAATGCTAGAGAGGCTTATGAAACTCCGTATTTCATAGTAGCATCCACACACCATGAAAATGGACTGGACTAGCACCACCTGCTAAGCCATGTTATTTCCAGGAGAGCTAAGATGACATTTACGCAAGATTGGTTTACACATAACACCCCAACCCTAGAAAAATACTTGGGGAGATATAAGAACATGAGTGGTATCCGTGCCATAGAAATCGGTTGTTTTGAAGGACTAAGTACGCGCTGGTTCCTCCAAAATATTTTAACTGGCAAAGACTCTCATATACATGTTATAGATACTTTTGAAGGTAGCCCAGAGAATAAGGACATAGATACGAGTAATTTACTGGGAAAGTTTAACGAAAACGTAGTGTCTGACTTTCCAGAGAAAATTTTCACAAACGTTGGAACATCCCATTCCGTGATGCCAAATCTCTACGATCTTCAAGCTGACTTTATTTATATTGATGGTTCACACAGAGCAACAGACGTTTTCCTTGACGCCCTTAATAGCTGGCAGACAATAAAAAAAGGCGGCCTACTTATCTTTGATGATTATGAATGGGGAGCGAATCTGCCAGAGATTGAAAAGCCAAAATTGGCAATTGATTATTTCTTAAGAGTATTGGCAGGGCAATATAGGCTTTTGCACAGGGGTTATCAGGTAATAATTCAAAAACCATAAATGTAGATCATTATATGGTTTTATATAATGTTACAGTATCTTATCCTCAAATCACTAACAGTTTCGTCGTTTAAGGAGTTATCATTATGAAGATTCTTTGGATGTCAGATAGTCCAACCACGCCATCAGGTTTTGGAAATATCACCCAATTTGTATGTGGAGGCCTAGCCGATCGCGGACATGCTATCTCTATTTTAGGCTGGCAAACCCAAGGCCAACCAACACAGTGGCAAAACTGCACACTCTACCCAGGTGCCTTTAGCTCCGAGAAGCTATTACATTATTTACAAAAGATACAACCAGATGTACTAGTAACACTAGCTAATGCCTATCATCTAACGTACTTTAATTACTCACTTATCAATTACCTGCACATAACTGGCATTCCCTGGGTCCTCTATTATCCAATTGATGCAGATATGGGCCAAAACCGTCTCCCATCAAGTTGGATACGCTTGTTGAAGACCGTTGATCTGCCCATTGCCATGAGTCGCTATGGCCATGATGTGACCCAAGCTAATGGGATAGAACCAGCCTATATCCCACTTGGCGTTGATACCAAAGTGTTTCAACCACCAGCTAATAAAAAGCTCGCGAAGCAAACCTTTGGCTATGAAAGCAAGTTTGTCATTCTCTCTGACACTCGTAATCAGCCGCGCAAGATGGTACCCCGAACCTTAGAAATTTTCCGCCGCTTTGCTGCTGATAAGGACGATGTGCTCCTGCACTTGCATTGTGATCCAGATGACCCATGGGCTCATTCCTCTGAGTATGACTACGATCTACGATCAGACATTGCCTTTCTTAATCTCACCGATAAGGTACATATTACCAAGGACATGTCTATCTCTAGAGGGCTCTCCCTTGAACAACTAGCACAGGTTTACCAAGCCGCTGATGTTCATCTACTTGCGTCATGGGGAGAAGGTATTGGCCTGCCAACTCTGCAAGCTACAGCAACGGGAGTGGTTCCACTTGCTTCAGACTACGCAGCGAGCCAGGAATTAATTGGCCAGCACGGAGAGGCCATCCGCACCCATCGCTTCTTGACTGATGAGTTTGGTTTACGTCGTGGTCTCATTGATATCGACGAGGCCGTCAGCAAACTAGAAATGCTTTACCAAGATCGAGAGTTACTCGCTTGCAAGGCACACAATGCTCGTGATTTTGCCCTTTCCTATGACTGGGAGCGTATTCTTCCACAGTGGGAGGAACTACTCCAACACAAAGTTCTTATACGTAGAACGAGTCTGTGCTCCTCAGCGAAGATGTCTAGCATTCCTCATGATTCACGTAGAAAAGCAAACTCGTCTGATCTTCCGTCTAGAGAACCCACAACTGACGAGTTGGTTACAGAGCTACTTCAGGAAGTGCAGCTTGCGCATACCCTTAGGATACCAGTAACCCTACCCCTGACCAAGTCCAAGCAGCGTATCCCTGGTTATGTCTATGCGGCAAGCCAATGTGATGTCCCCAGTGTGCTGGCGCTGCGGCGCATTTTCCCAGGACTCAAAGTCTGGTCGACTACCTTGCTGGACCTTGGTTCTCCTGTATCAAACGATAAACCTCTCCAGGTGAGCGTAGTACCAGCAAATCATATGGTATATCGACAGCACTTATCTATGAGCACTTTGGCTCTTAATATGGCAAGCCTCGACCCCGCCCTCCCTGCCGAAGCAGCCAAACTAGGAGTCCCTTGTATTGGGTTAGCCCAACAG